>NZ_WWFG01000002.1:3257500-3496452 GCF_026127265.1 Nostoc sp. KVJ3 | reverse complement strand
AGACCAATAGAACTACGCAGTTCTGGAGGCTATTCCCGATGAATTGGGAGAGCTACGTCCGTCTGACGGCGGGGTAGTTCACCTCATAAATTCTACTAGGCTGCTAATAATTGCCGAATCATCCTGGCTACAGCCTTTTGGGTGAAGCGACTGGCAATTTGTTGACCCAAACGTTGTACATCTGAATTTACAAATAACTGGGAAATTTGGGACGCAAGTTGCAGTGGGTCAAAGCCTCGTGTTTCTCGCAAAATACCTAATATATGTTTGATATGCTCTAAGGTTTGTTGTTGCTCAACTGTCGCTGCTGGAGTTTCATTAACTGCTGTCAATCCAACTCGTTCCCGCAATAGAGAGGTGAAGTTATGCAAAACATTTTTACTTAAAGCATCGAGTCCATTAACAGATTCATCTACTAGCTTGTCAAGGATGAAAGCACCACGTTCAGATGACAGAAATTCTATGCCCTGATTCAGTACTAAGCTGAAGTCGTAGTCTTGACTATTACGCGCATTACGTAACAAGTTTTCTAAGCGATTCCAGCGAAATCTACCATCTTTAAATAGCAAATCTTGCAATGATGCTCTTAATTGCGGCGCTGGGTCTGTTAACAGGCGTTTAGAAACGTAGGGATAAGCTTCGCTGAGGACTTTAAAGTTCGGATCTATAAAGATTGCAATCCCTTCTAGGGTAACAAGGGAGCGAATAATTAAGGCGTAGTAGGGTGGTACACGGAAAGGATACTCATACATCAAAGCCGATAGTTCATCGGTGATGCTTTTAATGTTAAGGTCGGCAACACTAGCTCCTTGGGCATCAGCAAAGACTCTGGCAAAAGCTGGGATAATTGGTGTTAAGTCGGTTTCTGGTGATAAGAAGTCTAATTTAACGTAGTCTTTTGCTAATCCTTCAAAGTCGCGGTTGACGACGTGGACGATCGCTTCAATTAAACCATAACGCTGTGGTGGCTTAATCTCGCTCATCATCCCAAAGTCGAGATAAGCTAATTTGCCATCTGGTGTTGCTAATAAATTACCAGGATGGGGATCGGCATGGAAAAATCCATGTTCTAGCAATTGGCGCAAGGAACACTGGACACCTACTTCAATTAGATAACGAGCATCTATGCCTTGGGCACTAATTTCTGCTGTCTGGGTTAATTTTGTGCCGTTAATCCATTCCATCGTCAAGACGCGACGATTAGTATATTCCCAGTAAATTTTCGGTACATATATGTCTTTTATATGACCGTATAACTCAAAAAATCTTTCGGCATTTTCACCTTCATGAATATAGTCCATCTCTTCAAAGATGCGATCGCCTAATTCATCGAGAATCCCAACTAAGTCACTTCTTACCCGTTTGACTTTTTTCTGCACCCAGGCGGCGAGATTACGCAAGAGATACAAATCAATGGTAATCCGCTCTCTTAAGTCGGGGCGTTGGACTTTTACGGCGACTTCTTCACCAGTTTTTAGCTTACCTTTATAGACTTGCCCCAAGGAAGCCGCAGCAATTGGTTCGGCAGAGAGTTCGGCATAAACCTCTTCTGGAGGTGCGCCTAGTTCTTCTTTGATAAACTGGTAAGCCAGTTCGTTGGGAAAAGGTGGTAATTGGTCTTGTAGCTTGGTTAATTCTTCTAGATATACGGGAGGAACTAGATCCGGTCTGGTAGATAAAGCTTGGCCAATTTTAATGTAAGCAGGGCCTAGTTGGGTCAGCAATACTCGTAGCTGAGTGGCTCGGCGGCGGTCATTTTTGACGACAATTCCCCGTTTACTATCCGACCACAAACCAAAAGCAAAGGATAAAGTCGGCCCCAATACGGCAAAAATCCGGCGGGCAACTTGCAGAGGTTTGTTTTGATAATGCGCCGCTATGTTGGCAGCATTGTAAAGTATCTCAGGTTGGGCTGCTGTCCTAACCTTTTGGGCAGCTAAGAGTCTTGGCGAGCGCACAACTAAGCTTGGTGTGCCATTTTCCGGCACTACATCAATATCAATAACGTCCAGTTCGCCTCGGCGATTTGTGCCGTTGCGACTGTCCTCCTGAATCGGTCGGGAACTAGGGGGAAGTGTCTTAACAATCATGAAAAAGGCCACCAGTCAGAACGATCACATTAAGTATTGTAACAATATGTTTAGAAATTGGGCATTGGTTATTTTTTTCCTCTGCTCCCCCTCTACTCCCTACTACTTATAGGTCTGCTACACTTAAACGGGCATACTATTTTAATAGTAGTAGGTATTGCTAGTTAGCTGAAAGATCATACTTATTGTCCTGTAAATTAGAAGTGTCCGGCATCTGCCTTCATGGAGAATTTGGCTTGATGTTGCTTTGTCTGCGAATTGAAAACTTTGCCCTAATCGACCAACTAGAATTGGAATTTGGCGCGGGATTAAATGTGTTGACAGGTGAAACCGGCGCTGGAAAATCGATTATTTTGGATGCTATTGATGCCGCTTTAGGCGGTAAAGTCTCTAGTCGAGTGATTCGTACGGGGACAAATCGAGCGATGGTAGAAGCTACTTTCACCTCAAATGCCTCCCTAGCGGCTTGGTTGACTGAACAAGAAATAGATTTACTTGATGAAAATTCTGTAGTCATTAGCCGAGAAATTACAGCAACTGCTAGTAATATCCGCAGTCGATCGCGGGTGAATGGTGTGTTGGTAAATCGGCAGATTATGGGAGGAATGCGCGATCGCTTGGTGGAAATTACAGCCCAAGGTCAAACTGTACAAGTAGGACAATCTGCCCAAGTCCGCGACTGGCTGGATTTATATGGTGGCGATTCTTTAATGCAACAGCGCCATAAAGTAGCCACAAGCTTTAGTGCTTACCAACAGGCGCATTTAGGGCTAGAAAAACGCCGGACATCAGAACGGGAACGTTTACAACAACTAGATTTGCTTGCTTATCAAGTACAAGAATTGGGAGCAGCTAATCTGTGCGAACCTAATGAATTGGAACAGTTGGGACAAGAACGGGAACGCCTGAATCATGTCGTCGATTTGCAACAGATGAGTTACAAGGTCTATGAGGCTTTGTATCAAAACGATCGTGAAACTCCTGCCGCCGCAGATTTGTTGGGAGACAGTGAAGCGATATTAAATGACATGGTGGAGTACGATACCCAACTACAACACTTGTTAGAATTGGTTAGGGACGCGCAAGCTGCGGTAATGGAAGTGGGAAGACAAATCAATGCTTATGGGGATGGTTTGGAAGCCGATCCGCAGAGATTGGAAGAGGTGGAAGAACGGACTCAGGAATTAAAGCAAATTTGTCGTAAGTATGGGCCGACGCTTACCGAAGCGATCGCTTATTACCAGCGTATCCAAGGGGAATTAGCCTTACTTAACGATAGCGAACAATCGATTGAAAAGCTAGAACAGCAAGAAAAGGCGTGTTTAGAAAAACTCACTCAAGCCAGCAATCAGTTAACTCAACTGCGGAGTAAAGCGGCTGCTAATTTAGAATCTCGTTTGATAGCTGAACTCAAGCCTTTAGCGATGGAAAAGGTGAAGTTTCTAGTTGAGATATTACCAACTTTCCCCACTACTATGGGAGCAGATAAAATTACTTTTACATTTAGTTCCAACCCTGGCGAACCACTGCAACCTTTAACAGAAGTTGCTTCTGGTGGGGAAATGAGCCGCTTTTTACTGGCGCTGAAAGCTTGTTTTTCTCAGGTTGATGTGGTTGGGACAATGGTATTTGATGAAATTGATGTCGGGGTTTCGGGAAGAGTCGCCCAAGCGATCGCGGAAAAATTACACCAGCTAAGTCAACGCAACCAAGTATTGTGTGTTACCCACCAGCCTTTAGTTGCGGCAATGGCCGATCGCCATTTCCGGGTGGATAAGCAAACTATTAATCAAGGCAAAGGTAAAAAAGCTAACAATGGCAACGCTGAACAGCGTACCGTTGTGCGAGTTACTACCTTGGACAATTTAACTACTCGCCGGGAAGAATTGGCACAGTTAGCTGGTGGTAAATCTGCAAGTGATGCGATCGCTTTTGCCGAATCTCTTTTATTGCAAGCTGCTAACCACCGTCGCGGGGAGCAAAGTTGATCGGTAGCATTATTAAATAATTAACCACATATTTTCCGGAAACTATTTTCTCAAGTAAGTAGTTAAGTAAGTAATTATATTTATTATATCCAGCTAATCTTTAAGATTCTCCGCTTCCAACAGTTTTATGCACTTAAATACTGTATATTTACTCTTTATAAAAAATATCTATATTTTCTGCTTTAGCTTTGCATTTTGAGGCTGCTTAAAAAAGTATCAACGTTTAAATTAATCAGCATTATGTAGTCAATTATCTTTTAAGAGGTTCAGATGTCCAATGAATCAATAGAGCTTTTTATCTCATACTCACATAAAGATGAATTACTTCGAGAGGAATTAGCAACCCACCTAGCTATTATGCAGCGACAGGGTGAGATCACGACCTGGTATGATCGCCAGATTGGAGCAGGTTCTGAGTGGGCAAACCAAATCGATAATAATCTCAGAAAGGCTGACATCATCTTATTGCTGATTAGTGCTTATTTTTTAGCGTCAGACTATTGCTATGACATTGAGCTAAAGCTAGCCATGAAGCGACATGAGGCTGGAGAAGCGTTAGTTGTCCCAATTATTCTACGTCCAGTTAACTGGTCAGGTGCTGCATTCGGTAAACTCCAAGCTTATCCTAAAGATGCTAAACCTGTAACATCTTGGGGTAATCAAGACGAAGCTTTCTTGAGTGTGACTCAAGGGATTCGGATTGCAGCTAATAATTTGCGTGAGTTGCGTCAACAAAAATTACAGCAGAAAGAGATTGCTATAAATCAGTATAAAAAGAAGGTTGAAGAGGCATTATCAGATGGAAAGATTTCTTTGCCAGAACGCGATACGCTAGATGAACTTAGAGATGAATTAGGATTAACACCTGAAGATGCCAGTGAGATTGAAAAACTTGCATTTGAACCGTGGAAAAAGTATGAAGAAAATTTACAGAAATATAAGAAAACTCTTATTAAAGTAATTGAACATGAATATCCTTTTAGTGATCAAACTCAAAGAGATTTGGAACTTCGTCAAAGGGATTTAGGTATCAAAATTGAAGATGTAGCCCGCATCCAACAACCGATTCTTACTCAAGCAGAAGCTAACTACCAAGAGAAATTGCAAGAGGAACAGGAAACGGAAGCAAAACAACTAGAACTACAAAAGCAGCAAGAAAAAGAAGAGTATGAGAATAAGCTGCGACATTACGAACAGGAATTTTTAAAAGCTGTTGAAGGAGAATATCCACTCAGTGAAGTTGTTCGTAATAGAATCAACAGTTTGCAGCAATCTTTAGGACTTAAAGCCGAAGATGTAGCCCGCATCCAACAACCGTTTCTTGCTCAAGCAGAAGCTAACTACCAAGAGAAATTGCAAGAGGAACAGGAAGCGGAAGCAAAACAACTAGAACTACAAAAGCAGCAAGAAAAAGAAGAGTATGAGAATAAGCTGCGACATTACGAACAGGAATTTTTAAAAGCTGTTGAAAGAGAATATCCACTCAGTGAAGTTGTTCGTAATAGAATCAACAGTTTGCAGCAATCTTTAGGACTTAAAGCCGAAGATGTAGCCCGCATCCAACAACCGTTTCTTGCTCAAGCAGAAGCTAACTACCAAGAGAAATCGCAAGAGGAACAGGAAGCGGAAGCAAAACAACTAGAACTACAAAAGCAGCAAAAAAAAGAAGAGTATGAGAATAAGCTGCGACATTACGAACAGGAATTTTTAAAAGCTGTTGAAGGAGAATATCCACTCAGTGAAGTTGTTCGTAATAGAATCAACAGTTGGCAGCAGTCTTTAGGACTTAAAACCGAAGATGTAACCCGGATTGAACAGCCAATTCTTGCTCAAGCAGAAGCTAAGTATCAAGGTAAACTGGAAGCGGAACAGACACAAAGACAGCAACAACAAAAAGCAGAAAGAGTCCAACAACTAGAGGTTCAACCGCAGAAAGAATGGGAAACACCGAAACAACACCAGCCAGCTAAGAAAAATTATAAATCTTTCACTGAACTCACTGGTCACTCTACTGGGGTTTGTTCAGTTGCTATTAGTCTTGACGGTCAGATAATTGCTAGTGGCAGCAAAGACCGCACCATCAAACTTTGGAATCTCGAAACAAAGCTAGAAATTCGCACTCTCTCAGGGCATTCATTCTGGGTTCGTGCAGTTACCTTCAGTCCAGATGGGAAAATTCTCGTAAGTTGCAGTGATGATAAAAGCATCAAATTGTGGAACTGGAAAACTGGTAAAGAAATTGGCACTCTAACCGGGCATTCTAAAGAGGTTACAACTGTTGCTATTAGTCCCAATGGAGAGACTCTCGCCAGTGGTAGTGATGACAAAACCATTAAACTGTGGAGTTTGAAAACAAAGCAAGAAATCTGTACCCTCTCTGGACATTCAGGTTATGTTCAGTCAATCGCTTTCAGTCCTGACGGGCAAACCCTTGTTAGTGGGAGTACGGACGATACTATCAAACTTTGGTCTATAAGTACTTGCAAAGAAATTCTCAGCCTTGCTGATTCTATTTCGTCGGTTAAGTCCATCGCCATCAGCCCTAATGGACAAACTCTTGCTAGTGGTAATTACAGTAGTGAGGTTAAGCTGTGGAATTTGTCAACAGGGAAACTGCGCCAAACTCTTTCTGGGCACTCATCTTCGTTTTTTGGTTACGGTATACTGTCAGTTACCATTAGCCCGGATGGACAAATTCTGGCTAGTGGCTGTGATTCAGACAAGACCATCAAGCTGTGGAATTTAGCTACTGGAGAATTACTCCAGACTCTCTCTGGTCACTCAAAAGGGGTTACTTCAGTTATCTTCAGTCCTGATGGTCAAACCCTCATTAGTGGGAGTTACGATAATACTATTAGGGTTTGGTATTGAGTTTTGATCGCCTACATATAAATTTTTAAAATGAAAAATGTCAAACGCTAGGAAGCACAACAATTTTATTCAACACCTGTAACAGGTGATAAATTTATTCAACCGAATTGTACTGTACCTGTCCAATTTGCGGTAAGCGCCACTTGCTTTCAGTCTTAACTTATCAATCAGAGCGATCTTATCAGCCTACAACAAAGGCGATCGCTACTTAATCATCGGCAAAAAATTAAAGATAAATCTACACCGATGATGCTTCTAGTAATGACTGACCAAGATAACCTCCAACAGCTTTAACACCAGGTAAGGCAAAGAAATATCCACCCCCAATGGGGCGAATATACTCCTCCAAAGGTTCACCAGTCAAGCGATTTTGCACCGTCACAAAGCCCTTTTCTAGGTCAGCCTGAAAACAGACAAACAACAAACCCATATCTAACTGTCCAGCTTTGTCAAACCCGCGTGAATAGTTGAAACCACGCCGCAGAATCAAACCCAATTCTGATTTTCGGGGATTAGCAAGGCGGATATGGGCATCTAAAGGGATTTGTAGACCTTTGGGATCTTGAGCATAATTAGGAATATCTTTCTCGTGGTTCATCCCCAAGGGTGCGCCAGAATCCTTACTGCGGCCAATAATTGTCTGTTGCTCCTGTAGTGGTGTCCGATCCCAGCGTTCGACTAAGTTGCGGATTACCCGCACTACTTGATAGCTTCCCCCTGCTGTCCAAGCTGGTTCGCCGGTGTTTGGCTTTACCCAAACAATCCGGTTCATCAATTTATCATCGCTCGCATCTAGATTTGCTGTACCATCTTTGAAACCAAGTAGGTTTCGCACCGTGGTTTTGCCAAGCTTTTTATGAGTATTGGGTGGTAGAAAACCCTCTATTTGCCAACGCAGAGTTATCAAGTCAGGCAGATTCTTGATAATATCCCGCAAAGCATGGATATTCGCTTCTTCTGTGTTGGCACAAAATTGCAGCAGTATATCCCCATGACACAAATCCGGATCAAGTTGGTCATTGGAAAAACCTGGCATAGTGCTTAACCGCTTGGGTTTTAATTTGTCAAGTCCAAAACGGTTATCGAAGAGCGAATCCCCCACTGCTAGGGTGATGGTGAGGTTATCGGGAACCACTACAGGCCCAAGAATTCCCGAATCATTGGGTGGAAATTTGGAGTCGCGGAGTTTTGGTGTTCCCCCTGCCATGAGAAACTGAATGCGATCGCTCAAGGTTTGAAATAACCGCACTAAATCCGCTTTGGTTTTAGCAGTTGTGTCAAATGCCACCATCAGGGCAGAAGCCGGCACAGGGGTAATAATACCTGCTTGGTGAATACCAAAAAAGGGTACAGTCTCCTCAGATGGGTCTTCGGTAGTTTCCGAAAGACTGCGATAACCCAAACTGGTCAAAGCTGCTACTCCACCGGCTGCTGCCATGCCAATGAGCAAATCACGACGGCTAATCCGGGGAGTAATGCGTAACCTTGGTTGTTCGGAACTTGACATAGTTTACTTTTATAGGAATTTTCAAAAATTTAATTAACGCCTAAAGTGCCGCGCAATTGAGATAAATCTTCAGCAAGAGCAGCGATCGCTGTTTTCATCTCTTTCTTGTCTGTTTCACTCACCTTGTCGTAGTTCACAAAACCACCATCAGGGGTTTTGTATTTAGCAAGTCCTTGGTCAACTTTGGTGAAATTTGCATCCACACGCGCCAATAGTTCTGGGTTGGCTTTTTGGATGGCGGGGCGCAATAACTCGACAATCTTTTGGGAACCATCGACATTAGCGCTGAAGTCCCATAGATCAGTCCGGCTGTAACGGTCTTCTTCTCCAGAAATCTTGGTTTTACCCACTTCTTCAATCAAGTCAGCAGCACCGCCAACCATATTTTTCGGTTCAATGGTCAAGGTGGCAATGCGCTTTTGTAAATCTAGTGCATCTTTCTGTAGCTTTTCGGCATAGGGTTTCATGCCTTTTGTCGTTTTGTCCTGGAATAAAGCTTTCTCTAAGCGATGGTATCCGGTGAATTGTGGGTCGGCCTCTTTTTTGGCAAAGTCATCAGCACGGGAATCCATACTTTTGTCGAGGTCTGAGAACAATTCAGCTACGGGTTCTGTGCGTTCGTAGTGAAGATGGGCAGATGCATAGGTTTTTTGAGCCTTGGCAAGGTCGCCAGCAATGACGGCATCTGTCAATATCTTGGTCTTAGCAACCAGCTGGTCAATTTCTTTGATGATGTAGACTTTATATTCTGCGATCGCACCGACTAATTGACCCTGATCTACAGTCCCTTTGGCTTGAGAATCTCCTCCAGCCTTGACTGTGAGTTTCCCTTTGGGATTGCTGCGTAAACCGCAAGCCATGTCATACTCACCCGGTTCTAGATTGGTTTTGAGTTTTTGAACGAAGCCAGGAGCAATATTTTCCTTTTCCTCAACGACTTTCACCCCAGACAATATCTCCCACTCCACAGGTTTGCTGCTTTTGTTGGTCAGCACAAAGCTGTTTTGCCCAGATGTTACTGTCAGTTGATTGGGTTCGCAACCTGTATCTGTCACAGCCAAAGCAGTTTCGGTAGTATTGCTACTAGAAGTATCACTAGCGACCTTAGCCTCTGGAGAATTACTCGTAGAAGTATCGCTTGATTTGTTGGATTCACAAGCAGCTACTGTCAAGGCAATTAGACAGATAATTGTTGAATACTTTAAAAGATTTTTCATTGTTGTATTTTCCTAAAAATTATTGAAGTAGCTAAGAATGACTTGCTGTAGTCTTCTGTCTAGCGTTATCCCCTAAGAAGAACAGCGACATGGTAGGAATTAGATAGCCAAGATAGGCGATCGCCTCACTGACAGTTGGGGCATCGTTATAGCCAAAAAATCCTACCAAAAGTGAACCAAGAAACCCATTATTAGGTACTACCCCGCTAGCATCGAATAACACTGTTTGCAGTAAATTCCACACTCCAGCTTCATGAAAAGCTCTCACCCCACTTGCTAAGAGTCCAGCCGCAACCAGGATAATGAAGGCTCCTGTCCATTTAAAAAATCGCTTCAAGTTGATGCGGATACCACCCTGATAGATGCCTACACCGACGGCTAGTGCGGCTGCATATCCAAACAATGCCCCCACGGGAGCTTGAATTCCCAAATTTTGCTGAAATGTGGCCAGCAGAAACACTACTGTTTCCAGACCTTCCCGCAGTACTGCAAAGAATGACATCCACACCAGTGCTGTACCCCATTTATCTCCCGACTGAATGGCAGTTTCAATTTGAGACTGTAACTCGCCTTTCATCGAACGAGCCGCACGACGCATCCAGAAAACCATCCAGGTGAGAACCCCAACTGCGACGAGGGAAATTACCGCTTCAAATAGTTCCTGTTGTTTCTGCGGAAACTCCTGACTGGTTATTTGCAAAATAATCCCAGCTGCGAGACAAATAAAAGTCGCTAATGCGATGCCAATCCAAACTGACTTCATCAAATGGGTACGCCCAGTTTGCTTGAGATAACTGGCAATTATCCCCACGACAAGCGCAGCTTCAACGCCCTCTCGGAACATGATCAAGAAGGGAAAAAGCATAGATAACCTTATTAACTATAATTACTATCAAATCATCAGGAGAATAATAACTTACTTGAGAATATTTGTATATAAGTACGAGTTAAAAAATCTCTAAAATCCTAGAAGCATAAATTTCTCGTTGAATTTACCGCCTGTCAAACATTACAGATTGTAAATTATGTCAACCAATATTAAAGAACTCCTGCAACCGTGAACAACGAGATCCCCAACTTCTGTGAGAAGTCGGGGATCTGAGCCTTGTGAAATCAACAGCATAATATGTGTGCGATCGCCTGGACGCAACTATTGAAGTTAAGTGTGCGTAAGAACATAGCGATGCCACTCCCCTACGGATATACCTCACGTAAACGAGAACTGGTTATAATACCCATTTGTCAAGTCAGATTTATACAAATCTCAATGAGCTTACCCTGCAAATTACAGTAGAAAAATATCTAAAGATTTGACACAGGCATCTAAGGATTTTTCATTGTAAAAACAAGTTAATTTTTATATATTTTTCAGGTAACTAGCATTAATCACAAGCTTTTTTGTCCAATAGAATTTGAGGGAAAAACTCTGTAATTCAGTCGAAAAAGCTCAATGTTAGTAATAAAAAAACAATAAGAAAGTTAAGAATTAAGCTCAATTGTGCTTTTTTGAAATCTCTTGATTACGCAAAATTTATATCCTAATAGGAGGATTAACTCTAATGGCATTTGATGCAAATTCTTTTCCTGGTAACGCCTTTGATAGTCTTCATCCTGGGAACCTGAGCGATCCGTTTGCACCTGGAGGAGCATTTGGCATCCCAACGGCTGATAGCTTCGACTTTGCAAAATATGGCATCTCAACGGCTGACAGCTTTAATTTGGGTAGCTATGGTATTCCAACGGCTGATAGCTTCGACTTTGCAAAATATGGCATCCCAACGGCTGACAGCTTTAATTTGGGTAGCTATGGTATTCCATCGGCTGGCAGTTTCGACTTTGCTAAGTATGGTATTCCAACTGATGGCAGTTTTGACTTTGCTAAATATGGTATTCCAACTAATGTTAACATCCCAAATTTCGGAGCTAGTAGCAACGATATCCCGATTCATTAGTACCAACTGCCTAACTTTAAGGGCGAATTGAAGTTAGATATTATCCGAAAACTCTGGGTTTATCTACCTGTTAATTAGGCGATGTACAACTTTCGCTAAACAAAAATCCCACTCTATGCAAAAGAAACAAGATTGTGATTGTTATCTCTTGCTGGAGTGGGAGAAATATTATTTATGGAAAATAGATATAGCGGTTCTTATTTATGTGAGGTACACCCGTAGGGGCAATTCATGAATTTCCCCTACACCTTACGAGATGATGTTGTACCACATTTGAATGGGAACTGCTACAAGTATTTCTATTTATATTCCTGTAAAGCCCCTAACTTACGGATTTCCGGCCAAATCATGGCTGTAGCAATCACCACCAAAATTGTACCGATTCCACCACCTACAACGGAAATGATGGGGCCAAACAAAGCTGCTGTCAAGCCTGACTCAAAGCCCCCTAATTCATTGGAGGCACTAATAAACACGCTATTAATAGCAGCAACCCGACCACGCAAATGATCCGGTGTTCTGATTTGAACTAATGTATGGCGAATCACAACGCTAATACTATCTAGTGCGCCACCAAGAATCAGCATTAACATAGATAGCCAAAAGGAATGAGAAAGTCCAAAGATAATTGTGACAACGCCAAAGCCAACCACTGACCACAATAAGGCCGGGCCTGCTTTGCGTAACGGTGGTAAATACGCCAGGGTAATGGCCATAGTCAAAGCACCGATGGAATGGGCTGCTTGGAGATATCCCAATTCCACTGGCCCCACGTGTAAAATATCTTTGGCAAAGATGGGTAGCAATGCGATCGCACCACCCAACAATACAGCAAACATATCTAATGTGATTGCTGCTAAAATCAACTGATTCTGCCAAACAAACTTAGCACCAGCTGACAGCGCTTTGAGTGAGATTGGCTCAGTTGTGCGGATGGCTTTTTGCTCTTTAATCGGTACTGTTAAAATAAAACACAGCAACGCAGCGATCGCAGCTAATACATAAACTCCTGTAGCATTCCCTAGTAGCGCAATCCCAAATCCTCCGAAGGCTGGGCCAATCACAGCAGCCAACTGAAAGCTACTACTATTCCAGGTTGCTGCATTAGTAAACGCACTAACAGGTATCAATTGCCACATTAATGCATCACTAGCAGGTCTGAGGAATGCCCTAGCGACACCTGTTAATACCAAGCAAGCGTAAATTAGAAAAATTGCACCCTTCGTATAAGAAAGCACTGCCAAAGCCAGCGAGGAGAGAGCTAGCAGCATCACTGACAGTAACATGATGAGTTTGCGATCGCGGCGATCGGCCACATGTCCAGTAATCAAGGTGAGAGCAATCATCGGCAAGACTTGTGCTAGTCCCACACCACCAAGAACTATCGCTGAGTTAGTCCGCTCATAGAGTTCCCAGCCGATAGCTACAGTTTGCATTTGCGACCCCACGGACAGCACTAGCCGTCCAATGATAAATAGCCGATAGTCTCCAAACTTAAAGGCTGCAAAGGGATCGTGCTGTGCAACCTCAGAGTTATGGGGCTTTGAGTTCCGTTTTATCGAAGACATTTTTTAGTAGAGTTAAGCCTTCTTCAATGTTGGAAATTTGTTCTTCTGTTAGACCTTTCAACAGGTCGGTAATATGAGCGCGAGTTTGATCTTGGGATTGCTTGAGATGGTGTTTTCCATCTTCAGTCAAATTGAGCAGCACCCGCCGCCGCTCTTGAGGATGAGCGCAGCGTTTCACAAAATCGCGTTGTACTAAGCGTTCTATGGTTGCTGATGCCGTGGCAGACGTGACACCTAAATGCTCTGCCAGGTCAGATAATGAAGCCCCAGGATTGCGGTTGATAAATGCGAGCGATCGCAACTGAGGTATAGACAAAAAAGCGGCACTATGGGCACGCATATCCGCTCGGATAAACCGCATCACTAATGGAACTGTTTCCATTACTCTAGCGGCACATTCTTCGGAAGTTGCACCTTGATTAGGTTTATCCAAGGTCATGGGCTTGTTGTTCTCCTGATTACATGGCCACCCGTGGATAAAGTTTTCCACCAATGAGGGCCAAAATTATTAATGTTAATAAGAGAATTGTACAATCCAGACCAAAGCCATAGACGCTAGTGCCATTAAGTATCATAGTGCTGCGTAAGCCATCAACCAGATAAGTCAACGGATTTAAATGGGAAATCAACTTTAACCAACTGGGCATCAACGAAATCGGATAGATGGCATTGCTCGCAAAAAATAACGGCATGGTTAACAATTGTCCAATACCCGTCATCCTTTCTCGACTTTTCACCAAACAGCCAATAATTAATGAAAAAATGCAAAATGTTCCCGCCCCCAGTATGACTAGCAGCAGTACTTGGAGAATAGCTAGGGGATGAAGATTTAGTTTGACACCTAATAAAAATGCTAATCCGTAAATGAATACTACCTGAGATAAGCACCGCACCCCACACGCCAGGGCTTTGCCCAACACCATCGCCACACGAGGCGTAGGACTAGCTAAAAATTTATGGACAATTCCTAAATCTCGCTCCCAAATTAGCGTCATTCCACCACTAAAAATTGCCACAAACAGAATACTTTGAGCCAAAATACCAGCAGAGATAAAGTCCAAATAGGGTAAGTTCCCCGTAGGAATAGCGCGAGTTCGGGTGAAAACTTGCCCAAAAATTAACAGCCATAAAGCTGGTTGCACAGCCCGAACGACTAAATCAGTGGGATCGTGGCGGAGTTTACGGATTTCCAATTCCGCGATCGCTAAAGTTTTCGTAACTAGCTCTTTAATTGCAGAGATGAAATTTACTCGGACAGTGGGTGGTAATTTAACCCAACCGTTGAGCAGTACGTCTGGTTCTTGCTGTGTCACGGTAGTTCACTCCTGATGTTAACTGGTCGCCTGTATGGTGAATAAAGACATCATCCAAAGTTGCGTTTGGTTGATTTAAAGAAGCTTTTAAATCACTTGGTGAACCTGTAATTACAACTTCACCTTGCTGCATAATTGCTACTCGGTTACATAAACTGTCTGCTTCTTCTAAAAAGTGGGTTGTTAAAAATATCGTTGTGCCGTAATCAGCACAGAGTTGTAGCACAAGTTGCCATACTTGTGTCCGAGCGATGGGATCTAGTCCGACAGTCGGCTCATCGAGAAAGAGAATTTGGGGTTGATGTAAAACTGATATGCCAATTTCCAGCTTGCGGATCATCCCGCCAGAGTAGTTTCGTACCAAACGCTGCGCCGCATCTTGCAAACCCATATATTCTAAAATCTCATAGATCCGGCGATCGCGTCCTTTCGCTGGGATTCCATACAGCTTGGCGAAGATTAAAAGGTTTTCGTAACCCGTCAGGCTACCATCAGCAGAAAGCGCTTGCGGTACATAGCCGATAGCTCGTCTTACAGGATTGGGTTGACGAGTCACGTCATAGCCAGCCAAGGTTGCTTTCCCTGCACTCAGAGGTAGCAAAGTTGTCAACATCTTAATAACTGTACTTTTGCCCGCTCCATTGGGGCCAAGTAGCCCAAATACTTCACCCTGTTCCACAGATATGCTCAGGTTATTAACAGCAGTTAACTTCCCAAAACGGCGCGTGAGTCCCTGAGTTTCCAAAATCGGTGGTCTTAGTTCACCAGGAGGTTGCGATCGATTTGTTTTTCCCGTCAGTATTGTCACAAGTTTGATGCACCTATATTAGTTAGCTCAACTAACTATTAGTTTGTCAATATATTTGTCTGAAGTCAATAGACTTGTTACAAAAATCTGCTGTAAGCTTTATCGATGGGAGCATCCCAATTTGGCAAAAATATACGGGACTGACGCGAAAACCCTTTTCAATTTTCTTCCCTTTGTGTCCTTTGTGTCCTTTGCGGTTCGTTTTTTATCCTTTGGGGTAAGTCACAATCCCGTAGAGTACTCCAAGTAAAAAAATGCCCAATTGTCATTGCGAGCGAAGCGAAGCAATCCCAAGGGCTGTGATTGGTTCGCTTCGCTCTCTACGAGACGCTACGCGAACGCAATGACGGGTTTTGGATCATTTATTTTTTGGAACACTCTATGTAAATTAAACTTACACATTTGGGATGCTCCCCTATCGATTGGGATACACATGGCGCATTTCAAAACGACTTTGTTCCCAAAGTGGTAGCAAAGCCTGTTTAGCAGCATTTAATTGAGCTTGCGAAAAAGAAATTTTTCCATTTTCTATAATCCAAATAAATATCCGAGTTATTAAATCTGCCTTTAAACTATTCTCGTATTCACAATTATTTATTCTTGCTACTTGCCGATCTAAGCAATCCATAGCATATTTAAAAGTCAAGTTTTTCGAGTCCTTGGGATTATTAATAATTTCTTCTTGCGTATTTCTCCACTCAATCTTACGCAAATTTCCGATAATATAATCTATACCTGCTATGGAAGAATCAGTATTACGCACCAAATTTGTATAGGCTTGGTAATATGGTTTCAACAGAGAAGCAGCAATATTTTCTACATATATATATAGCCAAGATTGTATATCGTGAAGATAAGGTGCTAAATCTCTAATATTATAAATTTCTCTAATCAAAACACAGTCACTGGTATAATTTGTGATTTTGTCCAGTGATTCAGTTTCAGATAGATGAGACTTTTGTGAATAATAATGAATAACTTTTGGGATATATTTCTCTAATAACCACTGTTTGGTATATCTCGCTGTCCAGGTTCCCCGAATTCCAATATCTTGTTGCCATAAAGTAAGTTTATTTGTCTCAATAGATTGTAAATGAACATCATTTACTTCATAAATTATGTTCATTTGATTATTATTTAATAAAGAAAAATTTGGATCGTTTTTGGAGAAGAGAAATGTATGATCGTGAATTCCTCGACTCACCCTAATTGATATATCTTTTCTATGGAATAGATGCCATTCTGACTTCCCTTTAGTATAATCAAACTCATTAGCAAATTGCTGCATTAACTCCCATAATTCTTGTTTAACAGAAAAAAGGATAAAACCTCGACTTTTGGAATCTTTAACAAAATCAAAATTCCATGTTTCTAAAATATTTTCAAATTCGATGATTAGGTTTTTATATTCTTGACAAATTCCATCAATACATAAACATAAATCTGCTGCTTCTAACTCTGATAAAATTAGAGTTGTTTGACCTAAATATACCTCAAAAGTATTTCTATCTAACTGTTTAAAACAACTACGACATCCCCAATGTGGCTTGGTGTGCAATCCAGTCATTAGTTGACCTAAAATATCTTGATGGTTTAAGTAAATTTTTAGACCTCTTAAAATGATGCTGCTGAACTCTATTTGACAATTACCCTCTGCAAAAGGTTTGGGTAAATTACAGGCGATCGCTACTTTCTTTTTCACAACAACTAAGCGGTAGCCTTCTCTAGTATTAGAAGGCTCAAAATCACATTTTTCTAAAAAATCTGACAAATCTGGATGGTAGCTGATAAAATTTTCTCTTAAGTTATATTTACTATTTTTAGCAATATTTTTAACCAAATTAAAATTTAGCTGATGATAAAAATTTGATGCAATATCATTATCTCTGAGTGCCTCAATAGTTGTATCAAATATTAATTCTTCTGGATAGTGATCCAGACGCTTAAAAACCTTTATTTGATATCCATTTGTAACAATAAAAAATATTAGATTAAGGTGATGACTATAAAATTTAGCTTGCTCAATAGCGCCATTTAATTTAATTTCTTGTGGTTTTATTGCTTTAATAAAAACAAGTGAGGTATCTGTATTTTGTTGATCAACATTATCTGTTGTGTAATAAATCTGAGCAATTTCTGAATTTCTACCGTATTTTCCCGCTCTAGATGTCTTTAAAGAGTATTCACGATGACATTTCTCTGGATAACAGAGATAGTGAAACATTGGCAAAATAAATTTTTCCTTGACATCATCTTCATTTCGTAAAAGATAATGGTCAAAACCTTGTATCCATATAATAAATTTTTTAATTGACTCTGGAATAGTCATCAGATAATCTACCCACTATTGTAAACTTGCTATGCCTTATTTTGTTTGTGTAATTAGCAATTTATCAAGTCAGGTGGGATAGTATAGTGATTCTGAATACTATAATGAAACTAAAATATTGTATTCAGCAAATAGAATGAGAATATATCACTTTTGCCAATATACCCGGCGATTAGAAAGATACTGTTGGCAATTGTTCGCAGGTCTAACCCCTCAACCTCAATTTATCTTAAATGTCTTTAATCTGAGTGCGTTTCAACGCACTTTAGCTATTAGCCCGCAATTTATTGCAGGGCGGTAAAGAAACCCTAAACCAAGATTTTAGGGTTGAGGGGTCTAACCCATCATAAATTAACCAACAGTCTCTAGGACTATTAGATGGGTTGCAGAGACGCGATAAATCGCCGTCTCTACAGGGTTTTGATTATAAACCAACCTTTCAAAACTTATGACATAGACTAATAGTCCTTTCAAGGTGACTCGAAAAATTTCTTTTTTCTCTCCGTGTTCTCTGCGCCTCTGCGGTTCAAAAGGAATTTATTTAACCGCAGAGGCAATAGAGTTGCTAGTGCGCCCTTGCTGTTCCTCGACTTGTAGCAACTGACGTGTGAATGACTTTCTCTAGGGCTTTGATTACTGAAAAAACCACTAACTTTAAGTAAGTAAAGGCAAAAATTTGCGAATTAACCCAATTGTGACTGCTGGCACTTCCAACTGCGGTGTTAACCCCACATCTTGCAACTCTTGAAAAAATCGGATTGCTTGGGGATTAATTTCGGCAAGGCGGCGACCAATTGAAGGCCCTGTAAATTCTGACTTTTGTCCCCAAATAATAGCGGTGGGAGTGGTCAATTGTTGAATGTAAAGGGATAAATCAAAGCATAAATCCCCACGAACAAAGGATAGTGCCGCATACTCAGCATTAGGCTGTTGAGCGGATTGTAAATAAGCATCGACAATTTCTTCATACACTCGATTAGACTGAGCAAATTGCCGTTGCTCTAAGAAGCTGCGAATACCTCCACTGGTAGCTACTCCAGTGCTGTAGATTAAACGGTCAACAACGGGAACGCTGACTAACTGGGCAAAAAAACTACGCGAGTAGTCTTCGCCAAAGTCGGAAAGTCCGGCGGGGGTAGTGAGAATTAAAGACTTGAATAAATCAGGATGAGCTGCTGCTACTCGAATTGTAAAGGCTGCGGTCAAAGAAGAAGCGATCGCGATTACTGGCTTATTACAAGTCTGCTCTAAAAACTCCCGAATCGTAGTCAAATAATCGTCAATCTTATAACTGCGTGCAGGATGCTCAGACCTCCCCCAACCGATTAAATCGGGCGCAATCACCCGATATTCGGCAGCAAAAGCTGGATAAACTTTCGACCACTCATAAGCAGAAGATCCACCACCAAAGCCGTGCAGAAATACCAAAGTTTCCCGATCGTCTTTGGCGGTTACATTATCTTGCCAAGGTAAACCGGCGGCAGTATAATATACAATCCTACCCAGTGAGGTATTTATGGAGCGTTGTTCAAATCCTTGTGGTTGAAACATAAGTATCTTTTCTTGAGTGTAGTAATTAGTTGATACGAGTAACAGAATAGACTTATAAGGTCGAGGACGCGGAAAGAGGATTTAATAATGTCTTTGCGTCATCGTTTGTTTTTGGGTTATCCCAGAATACTTACTTATTAAGTTCCAACTCTCTACTCATTGTTATTATCGGCGAACCAATCACTCTACGACTTCTTGCTACCGTTAGATTAAGCAGATATAAAATTACTCGATTACTTGTAAAGATTTGGTGATTTTTTTTCATCATAAAAAGTAATTTAACGTTGTAATTACTGTTTTATAAGGGTTTGTCGTGGTAGCGAGGATCACTCAAGCACAAATAAGACATAAGTTTTTATGGTAATCTAACAGAAAACTCATAAATAATTTTGAGCATCAAGAAAACTCAAAATGCTCATTTAAATCAGCTATTAACTCTATTTCTGCATATAGAAATAGTAGCTTTTGATGTACTAATAAATCCGGTTATTCTTTAGGTAATTTTAAGGCGGGATGTCATGGTAAAACAGGCTACTCTTCAATCAAATAAACTACCAACGATTGAAGACGCTAAATTTGCGCTTGACAAGCTTAATATCCAAAATGAAATTAAAGCTTCAGCTTGGGGGAATCAGGGCGAGTCAATTATTGATGCTGGCAGAGTTACTGTACCTACTTGTATTTGTTTAGACTTAGAAGACTTGAAGTGTTTTGAAGCAGTAGAGCGCCAGTATGAACACTGGGGAGTAATTTTTCACAATTCTTTAGCAATACAGCCATCAAATCCAGCATTTCCAAGCTATTCAGGGTTAACAGTATTAATGGGAGCGCCCAAAAGCGGATTTTTAGAAGCTACTTTCTTGCATCCGGTGAACTCGGTTAGCGCCTTTGTGACCAGTTCGCAACGGCTAGTACTTTCCGCCTACGATCGCGATCGCCAACTCCTCGGTCAAACGGCATTACCAGGCTCTAATCTTGCCAATTCCGACTCCGCAATTCCCCCCAATACCTTATTATCTATAAATGTGAATAACATCTACAGCGTTACCTTCTGTGCTTTTGATGGTCAATTCACCCTTGATAACTTTCGTTTTTGTCTTTAAAAAGCCTTTATGCCCTTGCTCTGAACCATTGAAAATGTTATCTTTATTTCCGCCATACTGTACTAGTCTACTATCCGTCGATAAAAACCGGATATAGTGTGGTTTGGGTTTTCACCCTTTCTTTATCCCTAGTTATACAATAAGTAATTTCGTAATCAAGTAGGTAAACACTTTGGCACAGGCTTCGTCTGATTGGCAGCAATTGATCGACCAGATCCCCAATTTGAACTGGTCGTATCCATTGTTCAAGACAAAGGGAGCTACAAAGCAGCAAACATTTAAGCATTTCTCTGGGCCTGGGGGCTTTCTTGGGTTCCTGACAATTGTTGTTGCTATGTTGTTGTGGAACTGGAAACTGTTATTGGCTCTCTTAATTGGCATTGGAGTAATGGTATTGGTTTACTCAATGCAGGATTGGGACTGGCAATTGCACTGGTCTAAGATACATAAGTTCTTAAACAGTTCAAGTCGTCGGTTAGCTTTAGCAGTCCTTAGTGGTGGTGTTGCTACCGTCAGCACTTACATGGCCTCTGCAATTTGGGTTGACTCTCACAGTTCTTGGATTGCTGCCGGAGCCATTGTCCAAGGCGTGGGAACCCTGTTAACTTTAATTTTATTGGTATGGCAAATTGTCAACTTCTATGGAAATCGAGAGGAAGACCACCTCGATCGGTTGTTGGTCAATTTAACAGATAAAGATCCTTTGAAACGGTTGATTACCCTCCGTCAACTAACTAAATTCATCAGCCGTCAACGAGTTGATTCTTCAGGGCAGCAAGATGTTATCGAATGCTTGCAACTCTTACTCAGTCGAGAAGAGGAAGTTGCCATCCGAGAGGCAGCTTTTAAGAGTTTACAAGCTTGCGATCGCCTACAAGCGCTACCCCTTAAAACCGCTCCGTATCAGCAAAAGTTAAATACTACCTTTATTAGTCATTAGTTAAATAATGATTCCTAATTAATGCCTAATGACCAATGCCCAATGCCCAATTCTTATTTTCGAGACAGTTGTCCATTGCGAACTTGCACTACCGGATGATTGCACCGCCGCACTAATTGTTCATCGTGGGTAGTAACAATTACTGTAGCTCCAAAGGAATTTAACTTCTGGAGAATCTGAATCACCTGCCAAGAATTATCAGGATCGAGATTTCCGGTAGGCTCATCTGCTAGTAGCAGTGGTGGTGTACCAACGATCGCACGGGCAATACTCACTCGCTGTTGTTCTCCCCCAGATAGTTGATCTGGAAAGCAGTCAGCTTTACTCAGCAAACCTACCAACTTTAAAGTTGGTTCTAAACGTCGTTGAATTTCTTTACGGGTATACCCTTGAGCTTGCAGCACAAAAGTTACATTTTCTGCTACTGTTCGTTGGCTAATCAGCTTGTAGTCTTGAAACACAATACCAATCCGTCGCCGAAATAATGACAAGCGATCGCCCCTTAAATCCGCTACATTACAATCATCAACAATTACTTCTCCCTGTGTAGGCAACTCCTGGCCATACAACAATTTCAAGAGCGTTGATTTCCCAGAACCACTTGGCCCCGTGATAAACAGAAATTCTCCCTTTTTTACCTCAAGATTCGCATTCAACAAGGCGTGAGAGCCATTAGTATAGGTCTTGCTTACAGATTGCAATATCACCTTTGCAATAGTCTTACTAACGTGCTGTTGACTTTCACTGTCTTCTCTATGAACGGACTTGTCTTTCTTAACTTGAGTTGTTAATACTGGCATTGTTAAATTTTCCTCATACTCACAACCAAACAGTTTGCCGGCTTAGATGTGACATTCCTATCAAAATAAGGATTCCCAGGTTTCGCCTGAGAATTTAAAATTCAACAAAGAAAATTTAAAATTTTTACAGTCTTTAAGATCAATTAAGTAATAACACTTACCCCACAGACGCGATTCATCGCGTCTCTACTCCCACTCTTGTACAGACGCGATTCATCGCGTCTCTTAACTAATTGCACCTTTTGCTGTCAACCGATAAACAAAAGCTTTCACAGCAAAGGCTGGTAACGCCAGCATTCGCCGCCAACGCCAAGGTTCTTGATAAAGGCGATACAACCATTCCAAATTATTATTTCCTAACCAGGCAGGAGCGCGAGTTTTAGTTCCTGACCAAATATCAAAACTACCACCAACGCCAATCCAAACTGCTTGAGGACACAAATGGCGGTTTTCGGCAATCCATAATTCTTGACGTGGTACTCCCAAACCGACAAAAATCACTTGTGGCTGCAATTGGGCTAGAGTTTGTTGCAATTGTGCTTCTTCTTCGGGAGAATGGTAGCCTGAGTGAGTGCCTACTATATTCAAATCTGGAATTTGCTGCTGCCAAAAATCTGCCGCAGTTGAAGCTACTCCAGGCGCTGCTCCATAAAAAAATACTTTTGCTCCAGTCTTCTGCTGCCCAAGTTCTTGCAAAAGTTTTTCTGCTAATTCAATCCCCGGAAAACGCTGCACTTTTTGCCATAATAGTAACCGCAAATACAGAACAACCCCGGCTCCATCTGGAATTACTAATTCAGCATTTTTAATGACCTGAGCGAGGAATTTATTCTGCTCTGCTTGCATAGTCATTTCTGCATTGAGCGTGACTACATGAATTCCTTTGCCTTGTTGTAGACATTCTAACAACCAGCCTGGATAGTTAGCCATCACATGAACTGGTATTCCCAATACTGAAAATGTTTGATTGCCTTTAGACATAGCCTATTCTTGAGTAACCCTCACACCAGATTTTGCTTGAATGTTAAGTTTATCAAAATTTTTTATATTAGAACTTAGGCAAGAAAGATTCCCATTGCCCTGCAACAATAGAAAGCTTGACATCTTCTCCACCTTAAACCTTGGCTCCACGAGCTTGCGGTTTTGAAAGTGGGAATTCCTCAGAGCTAGGACTTACGCAAAGCTACACGCGCTCAGGGGTAATACCCTACGGGTACTCTGTTAGAGAACTCGTAGAGTAAGCCGCTTCGCGTTTACATGAATTGCCTTTACCTGAAAATCTAGGCTTTCGGCTATTGTTTGCGTAAGTCCTGAGCGTTTGTACTTGGGCTGAATCAGTGCAAATTTTATTATTAAAGTGTAATATTCACTCAGTATAAAACGCTCAACTTGCAACTCTGGTTCCGGGAACAGAAGCCCCCACTATACTACTTTTAGTTAGTGTGGGAATATGTCACGAAACTCGACTTTATGGTTAAGGTAGTGTATCGGGCTGAAGTTGGCTATGAGTAAAATTCGTATCGCTCTGATTGAAGATCATGACCTCACTCGTGTAGGTATTCGGACAGCGCTAATCCAAAAGGATGAAATTGAAGTTGTAGGTGAAGCTGCCAATGCTGCTGAAGGGCTAAGAATGTTAAAAATGGTAAAACCAGATATTGCGATTGTAGATATTGGTTTACCAGATAAAGATGGCATTGAGCTAACACGGGAGGTAAAATCTACTGCGAATGGGCAGCAGCTAGCTACAAAGGTGTTAATTTTGACACTGCGAGATAACAAAGAAGCTGTGTTGGCAGCTTTTGCTGCTGGTGCGGACTCTTACTGTATGAAAGATATCAAATTTGATAATTTGCTGGAAGCAGTGCGAGTAACTTACAATGGCAACGCTTGGATCGATCCAGCGATCGCTCGAATTGTATTACAACAAGCGCAACAAAATCCCCAAAAGTTGGACTCAGCTTTTGTAGATATTAAGACTATTGCCTCTAACCCTGATTATGTCGAGAATCTGGAAGGAATTCAACCTTACACCCTGACAGAAAGGGAGTTAGAAGTGCTACAGTTGATTGTCGAAGGTTGTAGTAATGCAGTAATTGCAGAAAGACTTTATATAACTGTTGGAACTGTTAAAACTCACGTTCGCAATATTTTGAATAAGCTATGTGCCGATGACCGTACCCAAGCAGCAGTCCGCGCCTTGCGTTCTGGTTTGGTTGGGTAAAGGTAATTTTGGTGCGAACCAATTCCGAATCATCAAGAGAAATTCACAACTTTGAGAAAGTGATATTTTCAAAGTAAATGACTTTTCTGATTTTCTGTTGTTTATCAGGGGGATAAACATCACACACTCTCCCTATTCAAATATCTGAAAACTAAAGTCAAATATGGCTGAAACAGGGGTGGACAAACTCAAGCTCATGGTAGTAGACGATGAGCCAGATAATTTAGATTTACTCTACCGCACTTTTAGGCGAGATTTTCAAGTATATAAAGCCAATCATGCCTTTGGCGCTCTGGAAATCTTAGATCAATTTGGCGAAATGGCGGTGATTATTTCTGACCAGAGAATGCCAGAAATGAATGGCACTGAATTTTTTAGTCACACTGTAGAGCGCTTTCCAGACACGATTCGGATTTTGTTAACTGGTTTTACTGATGTCGAAGATTTAGTGGATGCCATTAACTCCGGTCAGGTATTCAAGTACATTACCAAACCCTGGAATCCAGATAAACTCAGGGCATTAGTTGAGCAAGCCACTGATACATATCGCGTAGTTAAGAAGCGCACCCAAGAGTTGCGTCGGGCCCTACAGCGAGAATCTTTGTTTAATGCCGTTACAACAGCAATTCGGGAGTCTCTAGACTACGATAGTATGCTGCAAAAGATTGTAGCAACCATTGGACAAACATTTGATGCTACCAGTTGCTTGCTCAGACCAGTAGAGGGCGATCGCCTCATCCAAGACCAGTTTTTATATCACGATCCTAAATCCAATGTATCAGATTGCTTCTTCGACCCCAGTGTTTTAATTGAAAAAGTGCTGGAAACCCGTCATTATCAACTTGCTCAAGAAATATACGAGGGCAACCCCTGTCACCATTTGGTTGTGCCACTTAGCTACCAACAGCATTTGTTGGCTGTGCTGGCCCTGCACCAATGGGGACGCGATCGCCCCTGGCAAGACGAAGATATCCAACTAATTGCAGGTGTTGCCGAACAAGCAGCCTTAGCTCTCTCGCAAGCAAAACTCTACCAACGCCTCCAGGAAAAGCAACAGCAGATTCATAATGAGTTAGAGGTGGCTCGGCAAATTCAATACAACCTACTACGCCAAAGTTTACCTGACATCAAAGGTGTGAAAATCCAAGCCTGTTGCTATCCAGCGCGGGAAGTAGGAGGCGATTTTTTTGAAGTATTTGTTCATCCCAAAGGCGACTTGTGGTTAGCAGTGGGTGATGTCTCTGGTAAGGGTGTCCCAGCGGCTTTATTTATGGCTAGTATTATTTCAGTTTTGCGCCGCGAATTATCTCAAGAAACACCAGCCGAGCCGAATGTGGTCATGCAGAACCTCAATCACGCTTTAAGTGAAGATTTGATTAGCAACAATTATTTCATCACTCTTGTGTTAGCTTGTTATACCCCTAGTAGTAAGGAACTCGTTTACACTAATGCCGGTCATATCTATCCACTGTTATGGTCACGCCAAGATGTTTTAACCGACAATCCTAATTACCTGAAAGTCCGCAGCGTTCCTTTAGGAATCTTACCCAAGTGGCAAGCACAGTCTGGGCGCTTGGTTCTCGCGACTGGAGACACATTGTTACTAGCCAGTGATGGGATTACAGAAGCAACGATCTCAAATGATTCTGATTTAACAATCAAAAACGGGTCTGATGTTGAGGCAGTTAACCGTTCTATGCTGAACCAAGATGGTCTTTGGCAACTCTTGCAACAAGAGGAACAACCGCTTTCTCTCAACCATTTACTAGCTCGTATCCAGGCAGATAACCACGTTCAAGAAGACGATCAAACTATACTTTCACTGGAGATTTTGTAAGTGATGAAAAGTGAGCTTCATGTACCAAGTGACTTGAATTTTCTGAATATTGTTGAAAACTGGTTGCTGGGATGTTTGAAAATTCAGCTAGGAGAATCTGTAGACTGGTCACGCCAATCAAGTCGTTTGAGACTGGCTTTGGTGGAAGCTTACTCAAATGCAGTCCGTCACGCCCACAAGGACAAACCAAATTTACCGATTTTACTGCGTTTGGAAGTGAAAGATCGGGATCTTGCCCTAGAAGTTTGGGACTATGGCGAAGGCTTTGATATGTCTAACTACTACGCTCCAAACCCTCTGGAAAAACAAGAAGGTGGTTATGGTTGGCTGATTATGAATCGTCTGATGGATAAAGTAGATTATGAATTGCAGATTGATGGTGCAAACTGTCTCAAGTTACAAGCTACTTTACCTGAATTAGTCAAATAGACAAAAGTTATTTATAGGAATTTTTTATGCCTAAGTTGTGTTTTGGTTAATATCAGATATTTCCTCAGATATTATAAGTTATTTACTCCTTTTCACGACGTAAAGAAAGCAACTCTTGGGGAGAAGCTAAAAGTTTGATTCGAGTATAGAAAATTTGCCGTTGTTGGTTGAGGATAAATAGCCACAAGACATTGACACTACACCACGAAGTTTGAGCTTTGCCTGTCACCTGAATTTGCATCTCACCGGTTTCTAAAGTCTCGGTTATTCCTGTGTTGGGGTAAGCTTTAAGGTTTTGGCCTTCTTGTTTTAAGTAGGCTGCGATCGCATCTTTCCCCACAATATCAGATTCAAATGGCGGATGCATCACACCATCAACCGTAAATAAGGCAGCAGTTGCCTCAAATTCTCCTGCATTCAAGGTTTCAAAATAATGTAGTACGCTTGTTTCTGTAATTCCTTCAATCTGAAATTCTTCTTGCAACTGCGCTGGTGATATAAATTCAGCAGATGTCATAAAATTACCCGGATTATCCTAGCTGAATATTCATTTCAATCCAAAAATATGTAAAAAGAAAGCTGCTTTTGAGATAGATTGTCACATCCATACAAATCTTCCTCACGATGGAAGTAGAAATGTTGCATTCCAATATGTCTTTCTACATTGGTGTTGCAATCAATAAGAGCCCCATCCCCAATACGACTTGGTTAAGGTTATTTGATGAAACTAATAGATATCAAAGACTCGATAAATCGCCGTCAGGACAAAGGACTGATTATTGTAAAGACGGCGATTTATCGCGTCTCTTGCCTTAACTGAACAGTATTGACTCCAGTTGTAGCGTAGAGTAAGCAACAAATATTAATTAAAGGTATTGCCTACATAATGTAGAATTTACTTGCCTTTGTTTAGGCAAAATCCAGATAAAAAAATGAATCAGTATTCCATAACAAACAGCAGTGTGGTGAAACAAAAAGCCAGCGAGTTGGGCTTTCACAAAGTTGGAATTGCTGCTGTAGATAGGATAGATGCTACAGAAGGGCAGAGGCTACAAACATGGATTGAAATGGGTTATCACGCCGATATGAAATGGATGACTAACCCAAAACGTCAGGATATCCGCTTAGTGATGCCAGAAGTGCGATCGCTTGTGTGTGTGGCGCTCAATTACTACACACCACATCAGCGTCCCGTTCGCGTCTCTTCTGTGCCAGGAGAAGGCAAAGAATACGCCAAAATTTCCCGTTATGCTTGGGGAAGGGATTATCACAAGGTAATGCATAAAAAACTGAAGCAGCTATCTACATGGCTAGAATCACTGGATGAAAGTGTAAGAGTTCGTTATTATGCAGACACTGGCCCAGTACAAGATAAAGTGTTGGCTCAACTTACCGGAATTGGTTGGATTGCCAAGAATGGTAATGTAATTACACGGGAATATGGCTCTTGGGTATTTTTGGGAGAAATGTTGACCAATTTGGAGCTAGAGAGCGATCGCCCGCACACAGAACACTGCGGTAGCTGTACTCGTTGTCTTCAGGCTTGTCCTACAGGTGCAATTACTCAGCCTTTTGTTGTGGATGCTAATCGCTGTATTGCTTATCATACAATTGAAAATCGGGACGACAAGCTGCCAGAGACAATAGCACCCCATTTAAATGGGTGGGTTGCTGGTTGCGATATTTGCCAAGATGTTTGTCCTTGGAATCAACGCTTTGCTCAAACAACTGATATTGCAGAGTTTGGCCCTTATCCTGGGAATATTGCTCCCAAGCTGCTAGAATTAGCCCAAATCTCAGATCAGGAGTGGGATAAACGATTTCCAGCATCTGCCTTGCGGCGGATTAAGCCAGAAATGTTACGACGCAACGCCCTAGCTAATCTTGACGCATCCAGGCAAAGAATGACCCCGAAAGTAATTATTTTTGATTTTGATGGCACAATTGCTGATACAGTAGATGCCCTTGTAAGTATTGCCAATCGTCTAGCTGTAGACTTTGGCTATAGGCACATAAGTCCAGAGCAATTAGCCCTCCTTAAAAACTTAACATCTAGGGAAATTATTAAATACTCAGGAGTTTCTCTATTTAAAATACCTTTTCTTGTTAAAAAAGTTAAAGGAGAATTAAAAGATAAAATCCCAGAATTAAAACCAATTCCGGGAATTAAAGAAGCATTGATAGAACTGCAAAATCAAGGATATAAACTGGGTATTATCACTTCTAATTCCAAAGAAAATGTTACGCAATTCCTGACAATTAACGATCTAAATCACTTATTTGATTTCATTTACTCAGGAATTACAATTTTTGGCAAAACAACCATCATCAATAATGTATTGAGGCAAAAGCAACTCCAACCCCAAGAAGTTATTTATGTCGGAGATGAAACCAGAGATATAGAAGCATCAAAGAAAGCCAACATCCAAGTGATTGCAGTAACTTGGGGCTTTAACTCACCGGAAGCGCTAGCCAAACAAAATCCCGATTATTTAATTCAGCAACCAAGTGAACTGCTAGAAGTGATGAATGGTTGTTAGTTAATGCGTTATGCATAATCATCGTAGAGGCGTAGCAGTGCTACGTCTCTACATTTTTTTCACTAGATGTTTAAATGTTGGGTTAGGAAAAGTTACTTTTTCGGTTGACCCTTTTCTAAAGCTTGTTGTAATAACTCGTCACTGACATTTGTTACACCCTCAGTCCGAGAATTACCAACTTCCTTTGCTAACTCAATATAATCGTCGGGATTACCAGTTGACTGCGCTTGAGTTTTTGTCTCTGCTGGTGTAGAGGCTTTATATTTAGGGGCTGTGGCTTCTTTAGCTGCTGCTGCGCCTTCACCGGTGCGATCGACTTCACTAACGCTGAATTGCTGTGCCGCTGCATAATCAGAATCAAAATTGACCTTCGGTGCTTCTTCTTCACCACTAGCTATGCTTTCGGCAGCTAATTGGGCATCATGAGTGGGAGCTTCATTTAAATTGGGCTTTATTTCATCAGGCATAATTAAAAACCTTAAGGTAAATTCTTATTGCTAGGGCAATCTTAACAAGTTTATACATTGCTTTATTGCTTCCTTGGGAGAGACTTTTATCTCTATTAAAAGGTAGATAAAAGCTGCAATTTATTATTAATTTAACTCCTTCTATCGGTACTAGAGTCTGACAATCAAACTCTGGTAACACTTAGTTTGGCGTGTTAAATTTCCTTGGAGACAAAATTATGACTGCAAGTTACGACAAAACTATTTCTCAAGCCCAGAGCAATGAAACTCAAAAATTGGTGGACGCATTTAATGCTTTAGATACCGATGCTAAATTAGCTTGGTTCTATTTAGTTTATAAAAAAATGGGTGATTCAATTACGCCAGCTGCTCCTGCTGCGGCGGAACCAGAATTAGCACCACTTCTGCTAGGAGAGTATTTTGAATTATCAGATGAGCAACAACTAGATATTATGCGGGATATTGTTAACCGCAAAGATACAGAATATTCTCGTGCTTATGGGGCGATCAAGGAAAACAACCAGTTGTTAGTTTGGTATGCTTGGGCAGTAGCTATGGGGAATCAGGTGGTTGGTTTACCAGCTAGTTACCAACCAAGTAAGGCAATTAACGATCTGGTTTCCCAAATTGAAGGACTAGCTTTTGAGGAGCAAATTTCAGTGTTTCGGACTATAGCTGGTGAAATGGGTTATACCGATGTCAAGGCGATCGCCACGCAAGCCGAAACTGGTAAAACGCCAAGTTTGTGAAAAGTTATACCATTTTGGATTGGGAATCGCCTTTTCTGTCTGGATTCTATTAATCCAACGTGAATTCAACAAACCTCTTCCTGCATTGAACTTACAGCTATTTTCAGGTAAATAGCTGTAAGTTCAAGGCTATCCCTCTCCGAATCGGAAAGGGACGGTTTTACCTAGTAAAACCGGAAGAGGTTTCAATATTTCCGCATTTATCCCAATATCAACGTGCTTTCTTCTGATTTTTCAGCAAAATTCTCAAAGCCTTCTGAAATCTAGATTCCGGTTTTTCACCCTGCATCGAAAAAGAAACTTTCAAAAATGCCCGAAATATATTCTGGGTAAGGATGATGAGGAGTACAACCGCGGAACTTGTGAGCAATATGGGACTCGTCGGAAGAGTACTGACCAAACTAAATTCGTTGAGATGTTGAACATTACTCAGGTTGAGTGCAGGTGTACTGGTGTTGTCGATGGTAAAGGCTTTGCTTATTAGGGTGTTCCCAACAATGGTGTCACCAAAGTTAATCCCAGTAGTACTGACATCTGCAATCTCAACTGTGCCATTGAGGGCTTGAATTTGTGGGGTAGGAACTTGGTATGCACCAACATGAAGATATGCACCAAGATCAACCGCTGCGATGCCAGTACCATCACCAGTTATGCTATTGAAGGCATTGGAACCAACATTGATGGCAGGACTTCCAGGTTTGAGCGCAAAATTATTATTGGCTGCATTCACAAATTGCGGATCTTTACCCAAAATATTCTGCAACCCTGTCGTCTTTAAAATATCTGAAGCCTGAAATTGAGAATAGTTATAAACAAGGTTGCGATCAAAAGTTACATTTGTAGAGTATTTGATGACATTGGCATTTTGATTGTCACTAGCATACAAGATATTATTTAAGACATGTGTATTTGTTGAGTAACCAACACTAATCTCTCCAGAATCTTTGAGAACACGAGTGTTTTTATAAAGCGTGTTGTTGACAACATCTACATTTAAAGCTTTGAAAACTTCAATGCCAGCGGCACCATTATTGTAAGATATGTTATTGGCAATTAAAATCTTACCAGTATAGGGCACACCACCTTGAGCCTGTTGTACAGTATCAAGCATAATCCCGTTACCTTCAGTGATTTTGCCTACTACGTACCAAGGAACCAGACTTTGATTATCGTAGACAACATTATCTCGAATAATCAGCCTGTAGTTAGTAGTGTTGTTATCAAAATTAAAACTGCGGAGAAAGCCCATTCCTTGAGTTCCGTAAGGAGAATACCAAGCGTTTCCAGACACAATATTTTTTTCAAATGTGATGTAGTCTGAATCACTAGCTCCCAAGCCTCCACCGGGGAAGTTTTTGATTGTGTTACCAGTGATAACAATGTGATGAGGGTTAGTACCACCAACACCGGTAGCATCTTTCCAAGGTTTTATACTAATTCCACTGGCATTGGTCAAGGGATTGTTAAGATTATCCTTCTGTTGTAAGGCATAGTCTAAAGTTATATTTTCCCGACCTCCTTCTATATCAAGTCCTTCAATCCTTACGTAGGATGAACTAAATATATTGATGCCACCTCCAGGTGTTATTATCTTAGGCGTAGATCCTGGATAAGCTTTTATTGTTGTCCAGTTGTTTGGTGAGCCATTTTTATTAAATATCATGCCGACTTTATCGTAAGTCCCATTCATAATAAGGATTGTGTCACCTGCTTTGAATTGGGGAAGATAAACGGCTTTAGCTATTGTGCGGAAGGCAGTTGCTGGAGTCAAACCATTATGATTATCATTGCCTGTTCCAGAAATGTAATATGTTGTGCCAGCCATTTGTTTACTCCGAATGAATGTAAAGGGAATTGGTAGTACACTCTTAGCAACTAAAGAAAGTTACTAAGTAGCTATTTGAATCGGTCATTGATCTGGACTGTTCAAGACACGCACAATTGTCCGAGCGCAACTTTAAATTGCGCCGATTGTAGAAACACTGTTGTGAAATCGTGAAACTGAAAATTTTTTCTCCTGTCAACCGTTGATGGTTAAAGCAGGGGTATTGATGCCATCGAACGTCCGGGTTTTGTTGAGTGTGATCGGACGATTAGTACGTAAAGCCAGAGACGTTTCTTGTCTTCCCTGAGCTTGTTGTTACGCATCCTGTGATTGCCAGAATTGAAGTCGAAAGCAGTGGGGATAGCTGCCTTTGTGAGCTAGCTTTAGCATCTGCTATATTCGATACAGCGATCGTATTTTGTATGCTAATTCCTCTAAACTTTGTCCTTTGTTTTAGGTTAGGAGGTTGCCAAATTGGTATGGTAAAATGCACCCTTGGGTAATAACTAGGGATTTAAAGTTACAGTGGTCAAAGTTCAATTTGTTGAAACTTTAGTTGATTGACCTATTAACTTAAGGAGACTAATGTAACAACTTAGTCAAACCTATTTTATGGGGTGTAACTAAGCCTTATGAACTTAGTTAAAAGTAACCTTTAGAAATCGCACTTGATATCAGTGTATATCCTGAATGTAGTCAGATTTTTTACAACAAGATCAAAAAATTATGGAAGTGTCATAGTGTAGTCTTGTTAATTTCTAAGAATAGAGAGCGATTTGTGCGAGGATTTGATAAAGTTCCTCTAAGCATTGAGCAAATGTGGAGGGTACATCCCATGTTTTTATTTTTGGCGTTGCTGATTGCGGGATGAAAACGATTGTGCATTGCGGTGAAAAATACTTGTGGAGACGTAAAATTTTACGTCTCTACATTCAAGTTCATACCTCGATTCAGCAACGCTTTATTTTTCAATAAATTAGAATGTGGACTTTAATAAGTCATGACACAGCAAGCTGACTCAAGTCGTCTGGGGTGAGGTTATAGTGTACCACTTGACCATCACGGAACCAAACGATGCGTTGAGTTTGTCGAGCAACTTCTGGTTCATGAGTTACCATAACAACGGTGATTCCACTGGCATTGAGTTCGCCAAAAATATCTAAGACTTCTTGAGTTGTGCGCGAATCAAGTGCGCCTGTGGGTTCATCGGCTAGGAGGACTACGGGACGATTGACGATCGCGCGGGCGATCGCTACTCTTTGTTGTTGTCCACCAGATAGTTGAGTTGGTTTGTTGTTGAGGCGATTTGCTAAACCGACTCTGGTCAATGCAACTGTGGCGCGATCGCTTCTTTCTTTGGGATTCACACCAGCATACAACATTGGTAGTATGACATTTTCTAGCGCTGTGAGTTGGGGCAATAAATGGAATTGTTGGAAGACAAACCCCAGCTTTTTGTTACGAATGTGCGCTAAGGAGCGATCGTCCATCTGTGCCACATCAATATTATCTAAGTAATAATGTCCGCCTGTGGGTCGGTCTAGACAGCCGATAATATTCATGGCGGTGGATTTACCTGAACCAGAAGGCCCCATAATTGAACAATATTCGCCCTGGTAGATAGTCAAATTCACATCGTTGAGTGCTTTGACTTCAGTTTCGCCACTACCATATATTTTAAAGATATTCTCTAAACGAATAATTGTTGATTTCGGCAAGGGATTGGGAATTAGAGAATCGGTAATTGAAATAGTATTTGCCATAAGGATTTTAGGTATTGTTGAATAAAAGGATGATGATTGTGGGGTAGGAATCTATCGAGGCTTTGCCAACCAACGAGACGCTAACGCGAACTCTCGCAAGTGACTGTAAATATTTTTGTCCCACTACTTACCAAGGATTTTTACGGGCTGTAGAGAATTGCTCCTATGTTACATTGCTTTACATTTAGATGGATGGACAGGTTGACCGAAAGGTTCTACAATCTGACTGATTGTGGTAAATTTACTTATTGTCCAATCCACATAAGCATAGTAAAGATTTTCTAGCGATTACGTTTGATTGCGGAAGCACTAAATTAATATAAGAAAGTCTTGAGTAAGGGGCAGCAAACAAATGGATGTAAAGCTGATTCTAGCTGGGTTGACAGTTATATTTACACTTTCGTGCTTGTTTTTTGGTACGAAAAATGGATTCTATGATTCCGATAACTATCACGGCAATGGCTCTGCACATTGAGATAAATCTGTAGACGCTTGGGCAACTTTCCGTAGGGTGAGTTGGCTAAAAGCGTTCATAACTTGCAAAGGGAAATACACAAGAGGCAAACTCCTTTAGCTCCTAGTTTAATGGCTTCTCGTTAGCCCACCTTTCCGAACCAGTGCGGGTTCAGTGGAAGCGTCCTCCCTAATCAAAAATCTGTATTCTCAGGGTGTAGGGGCGCACAATAAAACTTACCCCTAAGTCACAAAACCAAAATTTGTGTAACTTTTGGCTTTTGAGATATGTCCATGATGATGAGGTTCGAGGGGAGGACAGCATGAGGGATAATCTGTCGGCATCTTCTAGCGTAGATGCTGCGGAAGCGGGTACTGAATTAGAATGTTTGCCCTACAGTGTCCAGCATGAAGATGAGGGCGTGTGTTTATTGGTGAAGATGGGGCCACACCGCATCCTGTTGGACTGTGGTATGGAGGATATTTCATCGCTGGCTCAGGGGCTTACTAAGTCGGAACGTGGATCTAGTTTGCCCCTACCAGCAGATTTGGTTTTAATTAGTCACGCCCACCCAGATCACGCCAGAGGTTTACTAGCACTCCATAAAGCTTTTCCCAAGTTACCTATTTATGGTAGTGAAGTAACCAGCAAGTTACTACCACTGAATTGGTTAAACGAAGATGCTGAGGAAATTTCTAAATTTTGTCATGCTTTGCCATTGCGATCGCCTGTGGAATTCCAAGATGGTTTAGTAGCAGAATTATTTCCCGCAGGGCATCTACCTGGGGCGGTAGCAATTCTCCTTACTTACACTACCAAGCAGCGGACTTACAAACTACTGTATACAGGGGATTTTTTCTTATCAAACTCCCGCTTAGTAGAAGGTTTGCGTTTAGAAGAACTGCGGGGCTTAGACTTGGATGTGCTAATCATTGAAGGCAGTTATGGTACATCCCGTCATCCTCACCGTCGCAACCAAGAAAATCAATTAGCAGAACGAATTAATCGGGCGATCGCTGACCATTGTTCTGTAATCCTTCCCACCCCTGCTTTAGGATTGGGTCAAGAAATGCTAATGCTATTACGATCTCATCACCATTTCACCGGACGAGATTTAGATATCTGGGTAGATGGTGCTGTTGCTACTGGTTGTGATGCATATTTAGAACTGCTACCCCATCTCCCCCCATCTGTACAGAACTTTGCCCGCCATCAACCCTTATTTTGGGATGAACGGGTGCGTCCCCGTGTGCGTCGTTTACAAGCAGAACATCGTCCCACTGTGGGTAAGTCACCTTGTATTGTTCTCACTGACTCTACAGATGATTTGGGCAAGCACTGCCAACTAGACACAGGCCCTTGGCTGATTCTTCTACCAGAAAAAATTGATATAAAAGTTAACAAAGAATATTTAGCGCCTACCACCGTCGAAACCTATCTCTTAGCTCAACATAGTGATGGCCCTGGTACTACGCAGCTAATTCATAATTTGCGACCCCAGCACGTCATTTTTGTCCACGGTTCACCTGCTTATTTGGCAGACCTGACTAGCTTAGAAGAGTTGCAAAACCGCTACCACGTCCATTCTCCGGCGGCTAACACCTTAGTAGAATTGCCCATCGGCGACACATTTTTACAACCAGCAGCACCAGAAACCAACTATGAAGGCGAATTGACAGAGTTAGGAACAGTAATCACAATCACCCTCCCCAATGTGATTACTGCCGATCCGCGTTGGCGACAATTTGCCGATACTGGTTTAATCGAAGCTCGTTGGCAAGGGGAAGAATTAGTCTTAAGGGGATTGTCTCAACGAGAACTTCTCAGCCAAAATAGCGATCGCTACACATGGACAGATGTAGATTGTTGCGGTACTTGCCGACATCAAAGGGGGCAGAGGTGTTGGAACCCAGCTTCCCCGTTGTACAACTTTAAAGTAACTCTTGAAGGTTACTGTCCTGCTTTTGAAGGTTTATCTAATCCTGAATCATGAATACTGAGTGCCAAGTTAGATTTTGTACTTAGCACTCAGCACTGATTATTCTGGATTCGAGTCAGTATAACGGTTATGGATGCGCTCTGCTTCGGGACAATCTTCAGTCATCAGAGGTTCCACATTTCCGCGTGGTACTGAAGCCAGTTTTTGCGTTACAGCACCAATGCTCTCGAGGCGAACCATTTCTTCCCAAGAACAAACTTCGTCCTCTTCTTCTGTTTCATAGCGTAGGGTCACTAAATCTCCCTCTATGTCGATAATGCGGGCGCGTTCAATCCAGCGTTGCTGGTCCCGCAAGAAAACACATACCTCGCGCCCATCGCAACACAGTTGATAAATCTTGCGGTGTAGCATGTATTGTTTCTGCCTTTTTAAACAACGTAGTTAAACCTATCAAAATCTGGGTTCTACCCCATTACATTACACCTTTAAGAGGTTAATTTCACCGTTGGGAACAAGTCAGTTTTATCACCCAATCCCAAAATTTGCTTGTAGTTGTCAAAATATCGGGAAATATCGGGTCACAAATCAATGGTTGCTCTAGCAATGAACTCAATCTCTTTCCGGCTAGCTCTATGGAATGTCTGCTTCATGGAAGTCAAACAATTCGGAACCTGCCCTAAGCTGGCTCATATTTCCTGATGAGTCATTCTTACCATTATGTAATAAATAATACTCCAAAACAATCGTTGATTGCGGTTGTTTAATTTGCCTACTTTTACTCATTGGCATTACTGGGAAGTCCGGGGATTTGGCTCTACTTTTACCCACTTGTATCTGATCTTAACTCATTCTTTTGCTGACCTTGATAGTTTTCGACAACAATCATCTAAAGAGTTTTGAATTTTTAAGATTTTTTGCCTGATGATTGGGTAAGGAAAAAGCAAGAGATTGGGGAATAAGCAGAAATACTTACACGAAGCTTTCCTCGGTTCCTTTGCTTCTTTTGGAGTATGGCCTTACCGAAACAGTGCTGAGTGCTGTACGCGAATAGCGGGGCGTTTAACCCGTAACGAGTGCTGAGTAAAAAAGAAATCAATATTTAATTTATTTCGATATGCGTAGCGTATCTTTAATACCTCCTTACTTAAATCCCTTAGATTTATCTGTGGGGTTACTCAGTACTCCTGAAACAGATTAGGAAATTTTGAAAGCATGAAAGCTAGGAATAGTAATACTTTTACCTCTGCCTCCTGCTATATCAGCAAGATTTGTTATGTGGGATATGGGGGAAAGGAAATTCCATAAGCACGTTCGACGAAGATGCTTCTCGTTTAATTTTACCTGCGCGAACTGCATCATATAGGGCTGCGAGGGCTGGCAAATCCTCTGACTGATAACATTTGGTAGCCATTACTTGATGAAGTAACCCCTCAGATTCAACACTAAGATATCCAGTTTGGAAAGCAGATTCAATGATTGTGCGAATCATCTTGGTTAGGACAGGTAAACAATTTGTTACCTCAAGTGTGGAACATTTTCTTGGGCGACTAATTGATATAGAACATTAACATTATGTGATTATAATTACACGTAATCAGTGATTCATATCACAAAAATGTTAGAAAAAATCAGAACTTGATGGTAATACCAGGTATATACGTGAAAATTTAATACCAACTGGTTCAGCATTAATGTTGAGAGACCACAGGAGTTCAATACTTTTCGGTTAAGAATTGAGCAGTATTAATAATGGAAAAATTGAGTGGGTGGCGTTGAGTACCAGTGCCACGATGAACAGGCTTTTTAGACGGAATTTGGAACGAGTTTTTTTGACTAGCCGACAACTCTCAATCTACCTGTTTTTGGACTTAACCGAAAAGTATTGGTTAACAGCCTACCTTCTAGGCGTAGAGAAGCCAGTGCGTTGGGTGGGTTCCCCAACTTGTAGCAACTGGCGCAACACAGACAGAAGAAAGAAGAGAGCAAAAAATTCGGCGCAGCCTCGCAAAGAAATTATTAAACTAATAGTTGATATTTCTCTTGAGCTAGATTGTAAAGAGGTCGCCAAATCAAACGATTGGTCAATACGACTAATAGCGACATGATCACTGTCGAAGCTAATAATAGGGAAAAATTGCCTGTGGCTGTGGCATGAGAAATTGTTGCTCCCAATCCAGAAGTACTAATTACTCGCCCTTGAAATGTAACGTACTCACTGACAATACTAGCGTTCCAAGCACCGCCTACGGCGGTAATAATTCCTGTAATTAGGTAGGGAAAGATTGCGGGTAAAATTAAAGTTTTCCAGCGTTGCAAAGTTGACAGTTTATATACTGAAGCAGCTTCGATAAGGTCTGAGGGAATTGACTGTGCGCCAGCAATGACATTAAACAGGATATACCACATTGTTCCTAGCATCATCAGAGCGATCGCACCAATCTGCAAACCGCCGGCGATGCGGGTTAAACCCAGTAGCAGCACTGGAAATAAGGCTGTTGCTGGTACCGAGGCGGCGATTTGGACTAATGGTTGCAATACTTGAGCTAGCCGTCGATTGCGACCAATGGCTACTCCTACAGGTACTGTCCACAACAGTGATAATATCAAAGCAATTATCACCCGCAACGCCGTTAACATAGCGCCCTTGATTACCTGTTGCCAATCATCCCAGCTTAAAGTTCGTAATAGTAGCACGGCTTCCCAAGTACCCCAAAGGACAATTAAGGCGAAGCCGCTGACAAATACCCAATTTATAAAACTCGGTAAATTTAGGCTACCTTTGGCATTTACAGGCACAGAACGCACGGGAAACGAACGAATTAAACTGTCATCTATGACTGTTTGTAGTGGTTGAAAAACGCGATCGCTAATTGCGCGTAAAGTTGGCGATCGCCTGAAAATATCTAACACCCACGATTGGGGGGGATTTTCAGTTTCAATCATCTCAAACTTAAATCTTTCTGCCCAAGCAATCAGGGGCCGCCACACAAAAAAATCAGTTGCGACAATGATCCCAATCAGCACCGCCAAGCCCCAAAATATAGCTTTAAAGTCTCCTTTGTTAGCTGCTGTGCCTAAAAAAGAGCCTAATCCTGGTAAACGAAAATCTTTATTCCCTAAAGTAAATGACTCAATAGCAATTAAGAAAAACCAACCTCCAGCTACCGACATTACACTATTCCACACCAAACCAATTACACCAGATGGTAACTCTAATGTCCAAAAGCGTTGCCAAGGATTAAGCCGATAAACTCGCGCTGCTTCTAGCAATTCTTGCGGAATACTTTGGAGAGATTGGTAAAAACTAAATGTCATATTCCAGGTCATTCCAGTAAAAATTAGCAAAATTGCTGCTAGTTCTACACCAATTCTCTGACCGGGAAACAGAGAAATCAAAGCCAGTACCACACCTGGTAAAAAAGACAATACTGGAATCGATTGCAGAATATCCAACATCGGAATTAAAATCCGCTCTGCAATTCGGGAGCGATGAGCAGCAGAGGCATACAATAGGGTGAAAATTAGAGATAAAAAGTAAGCCAGTCCCATGCGGATCAAGGTTTGGGCTGAATATCCTGGCAAAGCATTGATGTTTGTAGAAATTGTGAGTTCAGGTTCAAAAGTACCGCTAAATTTAGAAGCAGTTCTAATAATTGCCACAATGAAAGATAAAATTACCATAATCAGTAATCCATCTTGCCAAGTCCAATTGCTACGTCCTAGAGTTTTATTAGCAGGAGTGAGAGGTCGGGTCATAAGAGTGGGGAGATGAGGGAGAATAATTAATGAAAATTGACTAATTACTAATAGCAACTTGCTCTAAAAAGATTTGTCCTGATGGCTCATCGTAGCCATATATTTCGGCGTAACGACCCCAATCAACGACAGTTTTTAATTGTCGTTCGGCTTCTTGTGGACTAAAGTGACTTTCTAGGATATCTAAAACCAGTTCTTCGGGAATGCGTTGATTATTTTTCGCTTCTAGAAGACGATAAATTTGTTGTACCAAGCGAATATTAGCTAAGAGTTGCGATCGCATGATTTGTTTGCGATCGTCAATACCACCATTAATAAACTGTTGTCCGACTGGTTTCAAGCTGATATCACCTTCTGCCAGTTCTACAAAATCCATTAATTTAGCAGCTTCCACAATTGGTAAAATCTCATCTACTTCTAGCTGTAATTCTTGAGCAAGCCGATATAAATCTTTTTCCTGACGATCTTCTAAAAGTTCCAAAAGACCGGCGATAGAACCAATTCTTACAGATGGTAAAGACTGATATTTTGCTGGTGGGGGTGTAGGTTCTACAGAGGTAGTGGTTGGTAGCGCAATTTTTTCTAATTCGGGATTGGTGATGATTGTATAAACTTGATCTACTAGGGCTTGAAAACTTGGGTGTTTGCGATCGCGGTAATGGGGTAAAGTCACAGATAAGTCAGCCCGAATTCTCCCCGGATTGCGCCCCAGAACAATAATCCGATCCGCCATAATTACTGCTTCTTCAATCCCGTGGGTGACAATGAGAATGGCTTGGGTGGGGATGCGACGTTCTAACCACAAATCTAATAACTCAAACCGCAAGTTTTCTGCTGTTAGTACATCTAATGCGGAAAACGGCTCATCCATACATAACAGTTCTGGTTCTACGGCTAAAGCCCTCGCAAATCCAACTCGCTGACGCATTCCCCCAGAAAGTTCTTTGGGATAGGCATTTTCAAACCCGTCCAAACCAATAATATCAATCATCCGTAGCGCCTTTTGCCGTCGAGGATCTGGCGCTTCTCCTTTTGCTTTTAAACCTAGTTCCACATTCTCAAGTACAGTTAACCAAGGATAAAGGGCAAAACTTTGAAAAACAATTGCTACCCCAGGATTTAAACCAACTAGGGGACGATTATGATATATGACTTCGCCTTCACTGGGGGGAATCAACCCAGCCACTATCCGCATTAAAGTAGATTTCCCGGAACCAGAAGGCCCTAGCAATGCAACAATCTCGCCTGGACGCAGCTCAAGATTGATATTTTCCAGGATGACAATCTGTTGGCCGTTGGGCTGCTGATAAGATTTGTTGACATTTTTTAGGGTAATCAGCTGTTCGGTTGCTGTTTTAAAGACCATAACTGTTTCTGTAAGTAAATAATTAAATATAATCTCATGTTGAGGTAATTTTACAGTTAAAGCGGACTAAAAATAATTTCTTCCACAATTTGAACAGTACTGTAGCCTAACTACGCACTTGTGTTGTCATAACTTAGCTAGAAGAGTTAATAAAATAAATCTGCTTATTGTGGCAAAAAATGACATCTGCTCAAATATTAAAAGGGAGAAATTGCTAGAAAATTTTCTATCAGGTATGTATATTAGACATAGGAGTGAAAAAGAATGTAGAGACGTAGCAGTGCTAAGTCTCTACAAGGTTTAGGGATAACGCATATTTCATTTTTGGAAATGTCTGATGGCGGCTACAGAAGAAGCATATTTTGCTGAAAAGTATCTTAGAGATAGAAGTTTGATTCTTGTTGGGTGGAGATCGTGAACATAGAGGAATTAAAACGGCGTTTTGCAGCAGGGGAAAGATATTTTCCAGCCGTCAACTTGAGTAGGAACAAGCTGGTTGGAGCCTATTTGCCCGGAATTAATTTATGGGGATCTGACTTAAGTGGAGTTAACTTAGCTAAAGCTAAACTCTGGGGAGCAGATTTGAGTAGAACTAATTTAGCTAAAGCGAACTTGACTAGAGCTAATTTGAGCGGTGTTAAGCTGAATGAAGCAAATCTCCGGGGAGCCAAGCTTAATTATGCTAAGTTGTATGGAGCAAATTTGACTGGCGCTTACTACGATGAAAGTACGCGGTTTTCTAAAGGTTTTGACCCTATCAGTAGAAATATGCAGAAAGTGTAAGGTAGCATCTCACTTTTGTAAAAATACGCCCGCGCTGGAGAGTTGATAGGGGGTCTAACCCCTCAGTCTTAATCCAAATCGCTTTTGTCAGAGTGAAACTGTCACGCTGACCGACTCCCGCCGATAACTGAAGTTCAGGGCTGATAGCAAAAGTCCACTTAAGTGGACTTCAGCTATCAGACTCGGAATTCATTCCGAGGCGGGGTAGAAACGCAGTGCGAGATTTATTAATAAAGATATGCTGCGGCAATACTTGTGTGTACACCTTATATCATGTCCGGCAAATCACTTGTTATGTGTCATTGCGAATGCAACGAAGTGGAACAAAGCATAAGTCCTTCGGACACGCTTCGCGAACGCAAGGCTTTTGGGATTGCTTCACTTTGTTCGCAATGACAATTATTTAACCGAACATGATATTAGAGGGAGAGATTTCTTTATTAAACTAATTAGGCGGTTATTACATGAGCCGTTCAACTCAGGTTAGTTTAAATAACCGATACATATTGATGTGAGCCATCTAATATAGACGATATCAACATTTTTTCAAAGACTTTGGAAAGAGCGGTTTGAAAACGCTGACGATGCTTGAGCTTGAAAAAAGGTCGAACTATTTCTGCAATCGCACCCTTGCCTTCTCTATTATCAATCACTCGAATTGCCCGCAGAGTCCCTAATTGTATTTCTTTTTTTACCATCAACTCAGAAATTCCAATGGCACCAACACCATCTTCGATCGCAGCTTTTGTCATCTCTCCACTATTGAAGACTAAAATTACATTTAATTCATTGAGATTGATTCCCCAATTTTGTAAAGCTTCCTCAAACCTTTGCTGGGTTCCCGAACCTGGTTCACGCATCACCCAAAGGGTTTGAGTCAATTGGCTTAAGTCAATTTCTCCCCATTCAAACCAAGGGTGTTTTTGACCTACCACAATTTGCAAGCGATCGCTCCCCACTATTTCATAGTCTAGAGTATTCTGGAGCGCTGGCTTTACATCTCCTTCCACCAAACCTAAATCAAACTGTCCTGTCGCCGTTCCTAGACAAATTTCTTCTGTATTGGCCAGGCTACAGTTAATCTGAATACCGGGATATAAGCTCTTAAACTCACTAATCTTACTTGGTAGCCAATAGTTACCAATTGTCAGACTCGATCCTAATTTCAACTCACCCCGTTGCAGATTGTTCAATTCTCGCAATCCCCTTTCAGTCAAGGAAACTTGGTCGAGAATTTTCTGCGCTTCTACTTGCAATAATTTACCAGCCTCAGCAATCTCAATATGGCGACCAATCCGATGGAATAGTTTTACACCATATTCTTGCTCTAAGTTGTGGATTGCTGCACTGACAGCAGGTTGTGTAATATAAAGCTCCTCTGCTGCACGAGTAAAGTGTAAGTGCTGCGCCACAGCTAAAAATATTTTTAGCTGTTCAAGCGTCATTCCTGCCATTTATGGTATCCCTACAACTTGGTGTCAAATTTTTAATCACTTTCATTTATCATTTTGACAAACAAAAGCATTTGATTCTATCGGTTAGTTTCACTTAAAGTATAAATCAAGGCTTCGGCACGGACTCAAACGACCAAATAAAGAGTAGGGGAGGATGAGGGAGCAGGGGGAGAAAGAATAAATAAATAATTAATGCCCAATGCCCAATGCCCAATTCCCCATGCCCAATTCCCATGAAAATAAGGACTTCCACAAATGAGCGATTTAGTAACTGCAATTACCACAGGGATTACCGCATTCACTGCTACCAACATCGATGATATTGTCGTTCTGACGTTGCTGTTTTCGCAAATAAGTAAAACCTTCCGCAATCGTCACATCCTTGCTGGTCAATATCTTGGTTTTGCTGCATTGATCGTTGCTAGCCTTCCCGGTTTTTTTGGTGGACTGATTATACCGCAAGACTGGATTAGACTACTTGGTTTAATGCCAATAATCATTGGTGTGAGTAGTTTACTAAAACGCGAAGAGGGTTCACCAGAGGAAGCCGAAGAAGAAACCGATCCGTCTTGTCCCTCTATAATTAGCAGTTTTCTCTCTCCGCAAACTTGCAATGTAGCTGCGATCGCCTTTGCCAATGGTAGTGATAATATCAGTGTCTACATACCTCTGTTTGCCAACTCAGAATTAGATAGTCTGCTAATTATACTAAGTGTATTCTTTACACTCGTAGGTGTATGGTGTTATGCCGCTTACAAATTAACCTACTTACCTGCGATCGCAAACTTCTTAACTGAGAACGGCAACACTTTTGTGCCTTGTATATTAATTGGATTAGGTGTATTTATTGTTACAGAAAATGTTACATTGACTCTTTTATCTGTAGTTTCTAGTTATGTATTCTCATTAATTTTAGGTTTCAATACTCAGCCGTCGAATCAAGAACAAGAAAAGTTAAGTATCTAGAAAGATGTGCATGATGAGTTTTCTGACGAAAATGAATTTAAAGCTACAAAATATCTTACCCATCAACAGGAATCGAAACATGAAAATCTGGAAATCTCTGCTAATTGTCTTAATGATTGTCGCCAATCTGGCCTTTGCTCAACCATCTTTTGCTGATAGACCAAAATTTAGCAAAAACCCTGATTATATTGAAGTCACTCAAGCACTTAACGAACTCTCTCAGGCAAAAGATGCCGAAACTCAAGTTGAAAGTCTTACACCAGAAGAAATTCAAAAGAGAACTGAGGAATTAACACTGCAAAAATATGCTTTAGAAACAGGGATTAACTGGGGTAAATGCGACAACCAAACAGGTAATACCATAGCAGTATACGGCAAAAGACCAAATAGTGAAGACAATGAAGATGCCGTATACGACAACGGTTTGTATTTTCTAGCTAATGGTCAGTCTACTAAAAACAACTGGGATTGTGACGGCATCTATCTAGCAAATGATGTTAAGGTAGCAAATTTTACCTCTAGTCCTAATGGTCAAGGTGAAGAATTGATAGGGCCAGCTGCTCTCAAAATCCTTGATGGAACTCAGTTAGTGATTAAGACAAATCCAGATACTGCGGCGATTGAATTGAATGTACCGACTGTGAAAGTTGTTGACAGCAATAAGGCTAACTGGTTTATCCCAGATATATCGCAGACTCTCATTGATACACGAGTTCCTAATGCGCCTACCAATCAAGCTTGAGATAGAACTACATAGTCTATTTTGGGAATGATTGTTCTCAATTTCAACAGAGTAACAGCCAAAATTAGAGAAAAACCTGACTTGCACTGGTGAAAAATCTCTCTGATTGTTGGCTGTTTTTTTATGACTCCTTATTACTTAGACTTGCTTCGTAGCATCAATTCCGAATTACTCGGTCAGACTTGTTTTATTTCTATATCTGCATTAAAATAAATTTTGAAAAAAAATGTATAATCACAAAAAGTATATTTTAATAGCGCGACTGTTGCGCCTCGTGCAAGTCATCTGGAAGGAGATTTGCTATTACCTCCGCATTATTTTAAGACGAGCCGCTTTTGGGATAAGGGTGTTATTGATGCAGTTAAAATTGAAACCTACAGAAGAAGATAAAGCTGAAAGAAAACCAGGAAGACTGAATCCGTCTAGAGTTAGAGATCACTTAGCAAATGAGCGTACCTACCTCGCTTGGATGCGAACAGGAATTGCTCTTTTAGGTTTTGGGGTCGTTATTGTCCGTTTGCGTGCTTTCCAAGTACCTTTAATACCTCGTCCTGGCAACGGCTGGAAGTTAGGTTTAGTCTTCTCATTAGTGGGTTTGATTACGGTATGGCTATCAACCAGTCATTATTTCGCTGTCCGTCGTGATATCGAAGAAGATACTTATGAACCAACAGACCGTTGGGTATTGCTTTTCAGTCTCGCTGTGATGATTCTTGGAACTGGGGTAATCTATTTTGTTTTTACAACTTCTTTAGATCCATCAAGTCCACTGATTCCTGAGTGATGGTAAATAGACATCTCCAAAAACGAAATATGTGTAATTCAAAAACCTTGTAGAGACATAGCAGTGCTACGTCTCTACTACAAAAAATCTAAGTTCGTAGTGAGCGATTTATCGCTCATAGTAAGGTTTAGAGTACTCCAAGCACAAAAATGCTCAATTGTCATTGCGAGCGAAGCGAAGCGAAGCAATGACGGGCTTTGGATCATTTATTTTTTGGAACACTCTTATTAGGACTAAAGTCCTGACTACAAACTTTAATTTGTTTACGCCTAGCTACTTATTTTTAAAATCGCACTTTGTATAACTGAAATAATTCTCCTGATTTCTGCCTTACAACTTTAGCACCCGATGCCTTAATGGTTTTTTCCCACTCAGCTACAGACTCTAAAAACACCTCAGCCCCCAAATAGGTTTCTAAAACTGCCCAATCTTCTGCTAGAGGCTGTTCTGGATTGAGGATGTCAAATACAAAATGTCCACCTGGTTTTAATACCCGCTTGACTTCTGCTAGTACAGCATTCCAATATTCCAGGGGAAAATAGCAGCTAAATCCAGTTGCGATCGCAAGGTCAAACTGCTCTGGTGAATAGTTTAACTGATGAGCCGCCCCTAACTCAACACCTTTGAACAGCTTAGAATTCAACTGTGGCCCGCGAGAATTAAGAGTATCACGTGCCACATTACTGATTTCTTGTCCATGAAAAAATGCTTGCCAATCTCGCCAAGGATAGATTAAAAAGCTGATACCACAGCCGATATCTATACAGTGCTGGTTTTTTTGAGGTTGAGCAACTTCCCAAAAAGGGGAAGCAATTCTCCCGGAAAAACTACCTCCAATCCACTCGCGGAATATCGGCATCGCCTGGACTTCGGTTGGGAGTTCAAAAGTTTCACATTGATACTCTCGGTTAAAGCGATAGGCTATTTGGCCTAATCTTTCGTCCCAGTTGGTTGATTTAGGTGAAGCAAAGAGATTTTGAAACTGCGAATCGGACTTTTTAGACATTAGGTTTTTGCTACTATATTCTAAAAATTGTAGTCAAATTCTTCAAAAATTACTTGGTATCGTCTTAAACTTTTCTGCCGTCCCCAAAGAATAATCTTCTAACTTAAAATCAGCAAAAGGCTTCTTCTCTAACCTATCCCGTAATGCTTCATCAAGAATTACACCTGGAGATTTATTTTTTACACCAATAATTATAATACTTCTCTGATATTTAGTTAAATCCTGATTTGCCTGACAATCACTCCGTTGAAATTGTCCCAAATTTAATATTCGATAGCTTTTGACGGTTGATGTATTAATAAATATTTTTTTTACTAAAAATCGGATTTGTTTAGAACGTTCTAAAGCAATTTGCTGTTGAACTGCTATATTACCCTTACAAGAAGCTGTACCTATAGAGATAATTTCACTGGGTTCATCCATTATCTTCTGTATCCCTTCTTGTTCTAAGTTTAATTTTAGAAGGTCTATACTAATAATTTCGTCGTTATATTTAATTTGGAAATTGCTACCTAAAAGCCATTTGTATTCCAGTGATAAAACAGCTATATTAAATTCGGCTTTCCTTCCCTGGCTGTCCCTACCTGGCTGATAAGAAAAATAATCAATGTTCCCTTTTTTTTCTGGTGGCTGTCCGTAATTTGACCTCCCAGAAAATTGTGAATTTCGGGTTGCTAAAGCCACTATGCTAAGTAATCCTAATATTACTAGCAGCCCTGCAAAAAATTTTAGCAGTGGTACTTCTTCTGGCTCCTTCTGTGGAGATGACAAAGTTTTAGGAATTGGCGAGGACAACTGCTCAGTGTTCAAATCTATGGCTAAATTAATATTTTCAGGAGTAGTTTCTGTTAGCTGGGTTTCGATAAAAGAGGCAGAAGGAATACTATCCGACGCTCGCAGACTGGCTAACGCTGCGCTATCTGTTTCTTGCTCAGACCATCGAGAGCTTGACTCTGAATCCTCCACTTCTACAAGTGGCTCACGTTTAGGTGGGGTTGAATCATCATCTGAGCATAACTTTTTGCCTTCTTCAATTTCTTCTAAGTGCTGTAAAATTTCTTGGACATTGGCAGGACGATTTTTTATATCTGGTGCTGTTAGCCAATCAATTAAATTCAATAGTAAAGGTGAGATATGGATGGCATGATTTTGCCAATGCCATACATTTTGCTGAACATCATACATATCTAAAGGATGGTGTCCCGTTAGCAAAAATATAAAGGTGCGTCCCAAGGCAAAGAAATCTGATTGCGGTACTGCTTGACCATTCATTTGTTCTGGAGCGCTGTAGCCAGATGACATAAGTGCTGTCATCTCGTCGCCTTTGCTAAGTTGGTCTGGTTCGGTTCTGTCAATTTCAGTGGCGGTACCAAAATCAATCAGTACCAAATCCCCCCAATCCTTCCCAAGGGGGGATCTAATCATGATATTAGATGGTTTAATATCTCGATGCAGGTATTGTTTGCCATGCACTAAATCCAAAATTTCCGCTAATTGTTTTAACCAAGCTAAAGCTTGTTCTTCGGAAATGGGGCAATTCTGCTGCTGCTTTAGCCACTGTTCTAAGTTGTACCCATCGATTTTTTCCATTGCAATGCAATGCAACACTAAACCATTTCGGGTTTGATACTGGAAGTAACTATCTTCCTTGGGAATACCGGGATGATTGAGTTGTTCCAGCACATTTACTTCTTGCTGAAATAGTTCTACTGCTTTGGCGTAGCCTGATAAATCTTCTTTGAGTATTTTGAGGATTTTAGGAGTATCTTGTTCGTATGCTTCATAAACTTTACTAAACCCTGTTTTGTCACTTAACAGAGACATCACCCGATAACGCCCTAGCAATTCTAAATGGGAACCACAACTTTGACAAAAGCGGTTTTGTTCATTATTTGGGTGATTTGGTGTAGGGCAGACGGGATTGATACAAAGGCTCATGAGTGGAGAATGGAGAATGGGGAATGGGGAGTAGGTGAGATGGGGAAGATGAGGGAGATAGGGGAATAATCAATGCCCAATGCCCCATGCCCAATCCCCCTAGACATCCTTCCTATTCATTCTTCTGTTACCGGATGATAATCCCGTCTAATAATAATGAGATTTTCTATCTGTGTTCTGCCAAGAAAGCTGCTACAGTTTGGTTAAATGCCTCTGGTTGTGTCAAAAACGGCCAGTGATTGCCAGGAACTTTACAGATACGTAGTTTTTTAAGATAGCTTTTGTAGGGTTGGATTTGCCAATTTTGGCGATTTAGCCCTTGTTCTGGTTGGAGAAAGAGAGCAGGGGTGTCAAGGGGAATTGTAAAACCAGGTACTTCCATAACTGCTTCAAAAATTCCGTCACGGGCGGCGATGGTAAATTTGCTACCCCAAGTACCATTGGGTTTTTGTTCTATTCCTCCTTGGAAAACTTGTTGTTGTAAGGAACTCCATCCTTGATATTGTTTTAACTGCCGTGCTTGTTGTTCGGCTTGTTCATGACTGATAAAGGGGCCCATGCTTTTGAGGAAAGGCAAGAAGCGATACAACATAGGAAAAGTTAGCCTGAGAAGGCTGGGCATTTTCCAGATGAAAATTGGATCGACGAGAATTATACTCTGCAAACGCTTTGGGTTTTGTCTTGCCCAAATAGCCACTAATTTACCTGTCCACGAATGACTTACGATGTGGGCAGATGTCCATCCGAAATGATCCATCAGTGCTTCAAGGTCTGCGATCGCACTTTCAAAAGTATAATCTGTTTCAGGTTTACTACTTTGGCCATGTCCGCGCATATCTGGTGCGACTATATGATAATCTGTCGCTAAGTAATCTCCTAAACTAGACCACACTAGAGCGTGATCCCCTAAGCCATGTAACAGCAGTAAGGGTTCTTGACCTTGGTTCCACTCTAAGTAAGAAAGTTGGATATCAGGCTTTGATAAAGTTTGACGTACAGGCATCATTGCACATCCACCAATGAAGAGATAGTTTCGCGCTTATATAGTACTGCGAAAGAAGATGATTGAAAATTTTAGAACTTACGCATTGACAGAAAATTGATACTATGTATTCAAATTCAAATTCTGCGCTAAATGTTCCAAAATAAAGTCACGAGCTACTTGGAGAGACAGATTCCTTTGGATTTCATACCAATTTTCAATCAAGTCTTCTGCCCGCATTAATTCTAATTGTGTGAAAGCGCGAATTGCACTAAAAAAGTGAGTCTTAATAGCATCGGTTGTTCTAACCATGAATCTTCCAATGCCACATACTTGTTTAATAGCTCTGTGGTAACACTCAATCCCCCAATGAATTGAATGTAGCTCTTTAAATTCTGTTCTGGAAATTGAGTTTAGTGTATCTTTTTCAGGGATATACATAATGTAATATCTTTTAGTTTCGTTTTTGAAACTTTTCCGAAATACTTTTACCTGACCAAAATTCTTTAGATACACTATTAAACCATCTTCGGGAATTTCTAAGTTTTGGACTTGGGTAAAATTTTTACCATCAATGGAACATGAGCGATTTTTAGCTACCCCAGTTAAAAACCCTAATCCCTTGTTTTTCAGTAACTTCAGGTTTTTTTGACTGGAATACCAAGCGTCAGTTGTCATTGTTTTAGGCTTTAAACCCCAATCCATTACCTCAGTAATCATTTCTCGTAAATAATCATTTTTAGTCTTGTTATCTTGTTTGTTATAAATGCGATAATTTACAGGTACAGATTTACCTGAACACTCGGTGTAATACAAGGTAATTAACTGAACTCCCTTAACGGCACGATGATGTCTACCTGAATAGTAATAACCGATTAAATCTGTTATTTCCGGGTCACTATGAGGCTTATCAATTACCGTATCATCTCCACTTAAAGTACCTCCAACTAGATTGATATTGGGCTTGATTTCTTCAAATAAGTCCTTGGGTTCGTACCGTTCACGTAGCAAAAATCTATTGACGCTATCATGAGATAAATTTTCCATTATCTCTGCCAGACGTGTGCAACCTGGATACTTTGATTCTGCCAGTAGAAACAGAGTATAAGTGTTCAAGTCACATTTAGCGGTTGATGGTTTAGTAATTGCTCTGATTGTCCGAACCCTAAACACAGCCAAGTAAATTATCTGTTTTTAACGCCTCTGGTAACTAGCGGTCGCTGTTTTTTTTCTGCATTCTCCTTATGCACTTTTTGTCTTGCTTGTCAATGCGTAAGTTCTAAATTTGCTGAAGCAAATCGAAAAGCTTAACAGATAAATTTCATCAATATTAGAATTAATAAGAAAATGCTCTAATTATTTTAGAAGCAGTATCAACTTTTCTCATAGGTCAATTTACCTGAATGCGATCGCGCATTTGGAGTCAGAGTAATTAAGTCATCTATATTGCGTTTCATTGTGGCGCAAATTGCATCTAGAGGTAAGTCGTTAGGGTCATAACCAAAGGGATTTTCTATCTCTAAGCCGATGGCTTCAATGCCAAACACTGTAAAACCAACTAAACTAGCAATTAAACCTGTCCACCAACCTAGACTTTCCACTATTTGAAAGGGAAGCAGGAAACAATATAGTAACAATAATTGTTTCAGGTGAATGGCATAAGCTAATGGCATAGGTGTTTTTAAAATCCGTTCGCACGCACCTAAATTATCTACAAGATTATTCAATAATTCTTGCATAGATACTAGCTGGTAGCTATTAAGGCAATTGCGATGATACTGCTCTTGTAAATAATCTCCTATCCAAAAAGCAACTTCTATGGGAGGATTATTCATAATCTTCAGTTTTAGATATTGACTAGATGGCATTAAATCTTCTAACTCACTATTGACTGCTTCTCCTCGCAAATGTAATTTAGTTGTCACAGCAAAAGCTGCCAATAAGTTTAATGCCGTAATTTTATTGTCTTTATCTTCTGGTGAAATCTCATCAATTGATACCCAAATTTGCCGTGCTAGATTTCGGACATTGTTTACTATAGAACCCCAGCATTTTCTACCTTCCCAAAATCGTTCATAAGCAGTATTTGTACGAAATACAAGTAACAAACCTAAAACAATACTAGGAATAACGCTTCCTAAAATTGGTTGGGATACAGGCAATTCAAAATGGTAAAGTAGAGAAATCAAAAATCCGAAAGCTCCGCACCATAGGATATGCTTATAAATTGCTTTCATTACCGAACCTTTAAATTGCAATGTTGTCCGTAGCCATGTAATTTTTTTGGCTTTCATGTAGTCACCTAAGATAATAAATAATAACTATAAAAAATACCACTTTGCAAAGAGGATACTTTAAAAAGTAATCTTGCTAAAGAACATAATTTGGTGGCGACAATGATTGTATTCTAGCTTCTGTTATACAATATCGAGTCCGGTTAAATACGTATCATTGGAACTAATGTAAAGAGTTTTTATCAGCAATTAAGCGGACATTATATAACGGTTCCCATTCAAATATGGTACAACATCATCTCGTAAGAGTACTCCAAGTAAAAAAATGCCTAATTTTCATTGCGAACGCTCGCAATGACGGGTTTTGGATCATTTATTTTTTGGAACACTCTAAGTGTAGTACGGGCACGGCATACCGTGCCCGTACGGGTATACCTCACTCACATAAATAAGAACAAGTTCCTTGGTCAAGCCATAGCTCCAAACCCAGTATTTGTTCGTAGAATTCTATAGATTCATTAAGATTATGGGTATAAGGGAAGGTAATTTGCTGTTCGATTTGCGGATGAGTAGACATAAAATACATTTGAGTATATACCCCAACGACATCTACCGATCGCATAGGTAAAGATTAATTGATGTTAGAAACCTGTTACTGCTCCAGAATGCCTTGAGTGCATCTGGAGTTTCTTTTTGGAAAAAGCGATGTCTACGACGGGCTATTCGGTGTCGTAATTTTCCAAATTATCCTGATATGCCAAAATAAGGCTGAATAGGAATGCATACTGAATTATCTATATTTAACACAGGGCATCACTTATTGATGCATCCCTCCTGCCAAACAACTCTCGCAAAGCAGCCTCAGATTAACTGGGGCTGTTTTGCGTTACTTCTATATCTAAACTGGAAGCACAGAGACTTATTCTTGGATACCTTTATTTATATTTGAGTGTATACCCTGATGACGTAGAATACTCTGACGGTGAAAATTTGGTATAGGTAAATGCGTATCTTTCCTGACTCCAGATTTGTCACAAACATTTCTGGAGTTTTTTAATTAGACAGGAGCGATCGCACTTAACATTAATGCTTATTTAGTTGTATACGTCACAAAAATATCCTTTTTCATTTCAACTTCTGCCGGGGCATCTGGATTATAAGTGGGTGATAACAAAAAACTAGCAAATGATGGTAAAGGAACTCCAGTTTTAGAACTACATGAGGGATAGAATAATGTGTAAAATGGTTCGGCTACAGAAGGAGTATCAAGTTTAACACTCATAGCACTTGCTAAAGCTTGAGCGCGACTTTGAGCGTCTTTCATTGCTGATTGATAAACTGAACTCTGCAAAGCTTGACAGTCATTAACTTCGTAGTCAACGCCTACGCTTTTGACGGAAACATTTTTAAGTTCGCTCGTCGCTTTATTCGCTGTAGCAACAATTTCCTGGACACGATCGCGTGTTGGTTTTTCTATTCTCACCAATATTTTGGCGTTATTTTCACTAGAATTAGGGCTAATTTGTACTTGAATTTTATCAGTACTAATTCCTTTAGCAACTAGACTATTAACCACAGGCTGGAGAGTTGCTTTAGTGAGTGATTTTTTGCTTGGTAAAGATTCTGCTACTGTTTGGTAATTTAAGAGTAGAGTCGGTGAGGCAGCCTGGTCTTGTTGTTCCACCAAAGAGGGACTACCGTTCGCCCTTGGCGTGCCGGAGGCATACCCGGAGGGTGAGGAGATGCGGCGAGTTTGCGATAGAGATGATGGTTTCGTTTCTAACTGATTGTTGCTATCTGGGCTACTGAATACCAATTCAATATCGGCTGTATCTGCTGGCACTTTTACTACCCCTTGACCGATTACCATTAATGAATGGCGATCGCTTGCTGGTGGATAAAATAATTGGGCATTAGCGGCTTTGGGTGTTAATACTGCCACCCCGACACTCGCGGTAATACTTACCAACATTAGAGCAGTTATTTTTCTCATGTCCTGGGAATATCCTTTGAAGCTAGTAATTGTCAAAGTTTACACCTCAAGAGCCGGATACTTAAAGAAGAATTCCAAAGCGGAGCCAGTAACCTCCGCCTCCAGTTATATTTTTAACTCCTAAAAAAGCATAGAGTCAACAGCCTACCCTCGTGCTTTGGCTTCCAAGGTTGAGAGGATTAATGTTAAGGATTGCCCACTAAAATCCGGTGTTAGCCTCTGCAAAATTTGCTTCAATACCATCGCTGTCCAATCTATATCAGCTTCAGTAGTATCACGCCCTAATGTAATGCGAATTCCACCCAAGGCAGCTTTTTCGGAATAACCCATCGCTAAGAGTATCGGACTAGGGCTAAGTTTGCCACTATGACAGGCAGCACCAGCACTGATGCCGATACCTGCAAGGTTTAGCTGTCGTACCAAGGTTTTACCGCTCAATTTTTTTCCATCAGCGTTTTTTAGGCACATACTGACGTGATGAGGTAAGCGATCGCTAAAATCTCCTGTGGGGATTAAACCAGGAATTTCAGCTAACTGGGCAAAGGCGCGATCGCGTAACTTAATCAACCGTGGTGTTTCTGTAGGCAATTCTTGCGCCGCTAACTCTGCTGCTACACCAAACCCAGCAATTATGGGTACTGCTTGCGTACCAGAACGCAGTCCCATTTCTTGCCCACCACCAAATAGTAAGGGCATCAATTCCACTCCATGACGCACATACAGCGCCCCTGCACCTTGGGGGCCATATATTTTATGACTGGAAAGGCTAAGTAAGTCTACTGGGAGTTGTTGCACGTCTATAGATAAGCGTCCCGCAGCTTGCACCGCATCTGTATGAAACAAAGCCCCATGCGATCGCACAATCTTACCCAATTCTGCGATTGGTTGCACAGTCCCAACTTCACTTTGACCGTAAATTATCGAAACTAAAACTGTGTTATGTCGCAACGCCGCCTTTAAATCTAGAGGGTTGACTTTACCTTTAACATCTACAGATAAGCGTGTAACTTCCCAACCCCAGATTTCTAGCGATCGCACTGTTTCAGAAATTGCAGAATGCTCAACGCTGGAAATAATTAGATGTTGAGGAACAGCATACAACCGAGCCACACCCATAATCGCCAAATTATCTGCTTCAGTGCCACCAGAAGTAAAAATAATCGATTCAGGACTAGCAGCGTTAATTAAACCAGCAACTTGCATTCTGGCTTGTTCTACAACCGTTGCAGCCCTTTGTCCCCACTCATGTAAGCTGGAAGGATTGCCCCACTGTTGGGTGAGGACTGTTTGCATAACTGCGATCGCTTCTTTTCGAGTCGGAGTAGTGGCGCTGTAATCTAAATAAATTTGCATATAGCCAATATGGTGAGAACACACGTTAGTAATAAGCTGCCGATCTTTTGAGGATATACAGTTTCAGTGGATAAATCCTCAAAAAATCTTTGTCATCCTGTATTTAGTAGTAAATTTTTCCCTTTGTTTGAAAAGGCATTTCTCTACTTAATTCAAAACACAAAATTTTGGGAATCATAAATATGTCAACTCCCAATTCACTTTTAACAGATTACAGTGCAACTTATATCTAGACAAAGATATTTTTTATATATCTTTTTACCGATCTTCTCTCTTATTGGTTGTCAACGAGTCCAGTCTCATAATCAACGTCCAGCACCTTTACCACAAGATCCCTTAGTTCAAGTTTACTTTAACCATTCTGAGTCTTCAGAATACAAAGAACCTTACCGTCAGCAAACTCGCCTTGGGGATGATTTAGAAAAACAGATTGTTAATGCTATTACACACGCTAAATCTACAGTAGATGTGGCAGTGCAAGAATTACGTTTACCCAAAGTAGCCCAAGCACTGGTTGATAGACAAAAAGCTGGGGTCAAAGTCAGGATTATTTTAGAAAATACCTATAGCCGACCTTGGAGTAGTTTAACATCTGTGGAAGTCGGTAAGTTAGATAAAAGGGAACAAGAACGCTATAAAGAGTTTCGTCAGTTTATCGATATTAACCAAGATAATCAACTCAGTCTAGCAGAAATCAATCAAAGAGATGCTTTGATAATTTTGCAGAATGCTAAAATTCCCTGGATAGACGATCGAGCAGATGGTTCAGCAGGTAGCAGCTTGATGCATCACAAATTTGTGATTGTGGATAATCGCATTGTAATTGTGACTTCCGCCAATTTTACTTTAAGTGATACTTATGGAGATTTCACAAATTCTAGCAGTTTAGGCAATGCCAATAACTTATTGCAGATTGACAGCCCGGAATTAGCATCTTTATTCACAGAAGAGTTTAACATTATGTGGGGTGACGGGCCAGGAGGTAAACCTGATAGTCGATTTGGTTTGCAAAAACCGATGCGTTCGCCTAAACAAATTACATTAAATCAAACCACAATTACTGTCCAATTTTCGCCTACTTCTTCAACTGAACCTTGGAGTAATAGTAGTAATGGTTTAATTGGTAAAACTCTAGATTCAGCAACTAAATCAGTTGATATGGCGTTATTTGTCCTTTCCGATCAACGTCTTGCCGATATATTAGAAAATCGCCATCAACAAAGTGTGCAAATTCGCGCTTTAATTGAACCACAATTTGCCTATCGTCCTTACAGTGAAGCATTAGATATGATGGGGGTTGCTCTCAGTAACAAATGTAAATATGAAGTTGATAATCATCCTTGGAAAAATCCAATTACTACCGTAGGTGTAGCTGTATTACCCAAAGGCGATTTACTGCACCATAAATTTGGTGTTATTGATAATCAAACAGTAATTACAGGTTCTCATAATTGGTCAGATGCCGCCAACAATGGAAATGATGAGACGCTTGTAGTAATTAAAAGTCCTATAGTCGCTGCCCATTATCTGCGAGAATTTTCTCGTCTTTATACCAAAGTTAAACCAGGCTTACCACCAGCAATTCAAGAAAAAATCAAATTAGAACAAACAAAGTGTCCCCAGATAAAAACTTCTTCATCAAGTGAAATACAAGCAATTAAACAAATCAATATTAATACTGCAACTATGGAAGAATTAGAAACTCTTCCTGGTGTGGGTAAGAAGTTAGCACAACGGATAATTCTTAGCCGTCAACAGCAACAATTTACATCTTTACAAGACTTAGAAAGAGTTCCAGGAGTTAAAGCGAAGACATTAGAAAAATGGCGCGATTTCCTCATTTGGTAGCAATTTCTCTTCCTTTTTAGATTTATTTAATCAGCAGCATCGAATATCGAAATGCTTAGTATTTTGTGGTGTTTTTGTCAAGTCTAAAAAATTGGAAGCATAAGCTTTCCGTCACGGAAAAGTTATGCTTCCAGTCTCATCCATTAATGGAGAACTTTACATTCTGAATAATGGAGCTAAGCGGATTCGAACCGCTGACCCCCTCAATGCCATTGAGGTGCGCTACCAACTGCGCTATAACCCCGGAAGTCTTATTAGGTAAGCTGTTTAAGCTTTCTAATTAGTTCTATAAATTGTATTAGCTTAACTATTATGCAAGTTTATGCAAGTTAAGTCAAGACAACTATATTAAAAAACGTAAATTGCTGAAGTAAATATTGACGCTTGAATATTTACTGGTTATGGTTGTTACATATTGGAACCAATACATAACCCTTGACTGACTTTCCAATTCTGCCTCTTAGTTAGGATTAGTGCGGAAAGTAAAGTTAAGTAAATTAACTTAGAATCCTTATTCTGGCTCTTTGGAGTATTGTGTGCGGGAATCTAGGTAAATTTAAGCTGCCATGTGGTAGAAAATTTAACTTGCAAAAATGAACTATTCTTAATAATTAAGAACGCTTAAGTTATGAGCTATTGAATTTCTTTCACTAGTATTTCATGCCTCAGTGATAAGCTAAGGTTTCTCTATCTTATTCTTAGTAATCATTGACACTATGATCTTCACTGAGTAAGCTTGATACATCTTGTAAGTGATAAATAACCCTTGGATTGATAAAGTAGTAGATATGAATAAAATAAAAATAGTATCAGTAATATTCTTTAGCATTCTACCTATTATTTCTTCATGTTCAATACTAAATAATGTTGTAACAAAAGAAGAGTTTGATAAAATTAAACAAGGTATGAGCTACCAAGAAGTTATTGATGTTGTTGGTGAAAAACCTACTGATGATAATTCTGAATCTTGGGGAGCTTATGTTCCTACTGTTTGGATATGGAAAAACGCAAACGGGTCTAGAGTAGATGTTTCATTTGATCGTGGTCAGGTATTTAGTAAAAGCCAAAAAGGTTTATAAATCAAATCTAAACTTTATCAACTTTGTATAAGATTTCTTTAGTGATTTCTCTTACTTCTCTGACTTCCTCAATAATTTTAGTGTGGTCAGCGACATAAGTACTGTGGTTTGCCTTAGTGTCACCAGACATATTTTGCACAGAGTTAGCTAATACTCTAAAGCTTTCACTATCGCTTTCTAACTTCTCTACCCATTTACTAATCAGGTTATTTACTCCCATCCACCTGGCTAATAGTAGTAGCCCTATGATAGTCAAAATCATCCCTAAACCCACTTTTCACTATAAGTAATAACTTAATTTAAATAGTTGGGACAGTTTGCATTAGTAGAGACATTCAAAGTAATGCAAAATGAAAGCTAACAAAGATAAAGTTATTACCCTCCGACTGACAGAAGAACAGCACCAACTATTTGTACAGGCTGCTGAACAAAGTGAAAGAAACTTATGTGATTGGTTAAGAAGAGTTGCCGTTAAGGAAGCGTCCACCTTAGTTAATCAACAGGTGGCACTATAATGGCCTATACTACTGATGAACTTAACCAGACAGGCATTTATGTCATTATTAACAGAGACACTGGCAAGCGCTATATTGGCAGCACTGCTGAGAGTTTTAGAAAAAGGTGGAACAGGCATAAATCAGACCTTAGAGGTAATAGGTACGATAATCCTTACTTACAAAAGGCTTGGAATAAGTACACTGAATTTAGATTTGAGTTTAAGATTCTTGAAGTAGTTCCCAAGGAAGAGTGGACAGATAAAAGGTATTTATTAGACATTGAACAGATGTATTTAGATACCTATCAGCCTGAATATAATATTTGTAAAAGTGCTGGTAATACGTTAGGTAGACTACATACTGAAGAATCTAAAAAGAAATGTGGGCAAGCTAACTTAGGTAACAAATATTGGGTTGGTAAAAACCACTCAGAGGAATCTAAACAAAAAATAAGTAAATCAAGAGAAGGTAAATATAAGGCAGAAAATAATCATTTTTATGGAAAAAAGCATTCAGATGAAAGTAAAGAAAAAGTAGCAAAAGCTAACAGTAAAAATTATAAAATTTACTCACCAGATGGGCAGGAATTTATTATTAATAACATGGCTGCTTTTTGTAGAGAGTATAATTTAAATAATGGTAACTTATCCTCTGTTGCTAGTGGTAAGGTAAAGCAATGTAAGGGTTGGAGGGCAGAGTATTTATAATATTATTTATTGTTTATCTACTTTATATAATATCTCTTTACTAATTTCTCTAACTTCCCTAATTTCATCAATAATCTTAGAATGGTCTTCTACATATTTATTGTGTTGAACCTTTGAGTCTACAGACATATTCTGTAGACTATTAGCTAAGGTTCTAAAAGATTGAGAGTCAGATTCTAACTTTTCCATCCATTTTGCAATAAGAGCATTTAACCCTAACCATCGGGCTACTACTATTAAGCCTAGAAGAGTGATTATAATTCCTAAACCTATTCCACTTGCATTAGTTAATACTTGGTCAACTATTTTAGATTGGGTATCAGGATTCAGATTAATATAATTAATTTGCTTAGGAGTTTCAGGTTTATTTGTTTGTATAGTCATTTCATTACGATTATTTTATAAATTTACAAAAAAAGTAAGCCCCCAATTAAGGAGGCTGTGGGTTAATTTAGATTAATATTCCCAGATATCTGGTTGTTGATTTCTATACCAATCAACAAAAGCTTGACGGTCTGTTATATTTGGTAACTCATCACTAACCCATTGACATCTTGAAACTTCTGAGGCTTGGTTTAAGAAAAAGTATTGAGGGTAATCATTTAAGTATTCATCAAGATTTCCATAACCTAAACCTAAAGCTATATTGTTGTAGTACAAGAAGGTTTCATGTCTGTCTTTCCAATATAAACCTTCAAAGATTATCCAGTCAGGGACAGGAGTAGCTTCTTTAGTGGGACTAGGTAAACTGCAATCAATTTCATATACCCTGTTTTCTTCTGCCCATTCATCAACTTCAAAGCAAATTAAAGGTAATCCATTACCACGGTCTAAAGATGTGCGACGTATAGCCATATTATTTAAGCGATTGTAAACCAATAAAGTGGACTGATTGAAAGATTGATAAGGGCAGTAGTTGTTGCAGTACTAGGTAAAGCTGCATGGGTATAACTATTAGAATAACCATAACTATTATTACCTAATGGTAAGGAACCACTACTAACACCAAAATTATAATTACTTCCTATAAATGAAGAGGTACTACCTGTAGAAGAAATTGTAGTAGAGGCTCCAAAACTTGAAGCAAACCAATAATTTCCTGGTTTTAAAGATAAAGACATAGTAAACGATTTAGTCCCCACAGTATCTACAGCTACACTATTACTACCAAGCAATGTATCTGGGGCTATTGTAGATAAGTTATGGGAATAAATACCACCAAAAGCAGTAGTCCCTGCTGTTGCCGCAGTTATAACATTTATTATAAAATTGCTTATAACTATTGGGTAAGCAACATAAAATATAGAATATCTAATAGTTCCTGTAGTAAATCCTGTACTATTAGCTGTTGCAATTTTATCTGTATGTAAATAACATAAACCTGATTTATATCCAGGGTGAGAATTACTAGCTACTTTATTTTCCCATTTACTAGTTGTAGCATTATAAGTAAGTATTTGGGATTCAGTTGGGCTTGTAATAGTTGCGTCAGTAAGAGTAGCTAAAGTACTAGAACCTCCCCCACTTGAAGTAGTAGGTGTCCATTTGGAAGTAGTACTGTTGTAGGTCAAAATTTGACCATTAGTAGGAGCAGTAGAAATTACATCTACACCTTGAATTTTACTAGCATTCCATTGTGCAGTAGTATTACCAACTTGAGCAGCAGTTGTTGAGTGTGGGTTAGATGTATCAATAGTGTGAGAAGTTAGTGATGTTGTGGAGGCAGCTCCAAGAGCAGTCAATGCAGCACTAGCAGAAGTACTACCTGTTCCACCTTTTGTAATCGCAAGTGTACCTGAGAGATTTCCTAGAGTCAAATTAGATTCATTTACATCTATATCTATTTCAGAGTTAGCAGTATCATTTGTAATAGATATTTTAGATGAACCAGCATTAATGTTTTTGAATTCTAAATTAGCTCCAGTTTTCTGCTTAAATACTCCAACTCCACCTACACCCACATTTGATGCAGTATTGGTTTCACCAGTAGAAATGGTTTGGTTAGTCCATTTAGAAGTAGATGAATTGTAAGCTAAAACTTGAGTATTTGAAGGTGAACTGATAGCAACATCAATCAACTCAACTAAAGTATCAGAAGCAGCAACCAGAGTATCAACTTCAGTTTTAGTATATGTTGTACTTTGATTAGCTTTGGTAGTTAATAGAGTATCAGTTTGAGTTTTAGTATAAGTTGTGGATGAATCAGCTTTGGTGGCTAAACCAACAGTAAGTTCAGTATCCCTTGTGATGGCATCAGATATTTGAGTATCAGGAATCTTACCACCACTATCAAGAGTAGCAACCCCCAATGCAGTACCTTTAGCTGTACTTGGGATAGCTCCTGAAATTAAAGTATCAGTTTGAGTTTTAGTGTAAACATCATTGGAGTTAGCTTTAGGGTTTATTAATCCATCAACTTCTGTTTTTGTATAGGTAGTAGACTGATTAGCTTTAGCAGCTAAAGAAGTAGTTACATCACTACTATTAGCCTTCAATGATAAAGCTGCTGTAACGTCACTAGAGTTAGCTTTAGGGGTTACTAAAGCATCAGTTTGAGTCTTAGTATAATAACTACTAAGGTCAACTGTAACGCCTCCTATAAGGGCATCTGTTTGGGTTTTAGTATAAGTAGTAGATTTATCAGCTTTGGTAATTAAAAGACTATCAGCTTGGGGTTTAGTATAATAGTTAGTTAAATCAGCCCCTGATACACTTGCTATAAGATTATCTACTTCAGATTTGAGATAAACAACTGGGTCAGTAGAATTAGTATTAGTTCTAACTTTACCAGCCATAGTATTAGTTGCTATACTTACACCAGCTTGACTTAATATATATGTTATTAAAGATTGATGTTGAGGATCAGAAGAATCTCCACCACCTTCTCTTAGTACAGAAAGTTCTAAGTCAGAAGTTCCTACAGGTACAATAGCATCAAAAGTTTCTCCACCTGGTAATACAAACCTATAAAAAGATGAGCGTTCACCTTCTTCATTACACCACAGAATAAAGTTTATTTTACCTTCTCTATTAGTAATGAAGTTTTTAGTAACTTGAGGGTATTCTACATTGTTAATAGTATTACCCTTCATGTGGATTACTTGAACAACAGCATTTCTTAAGGGTTCATTATTTAGCCCAATAAATGTAGATTTAATAATTCTTTGAGTTGGCATATTTATTTTATGAATAAAAGGTTCACTTTATTAATTTAAAGTGAACCTTAATTTTTTAATATTTAATAATTTTATTCTTTGCTAACCAAGGTTGCATATTTTCATGTGAACCTCCACCACCTTGAGCATTAATGGTAATACCTGAAGTAGCAGTATTTAGGCTAATATTAGTTTTATTGCTAGATAGACTAATGTTACTAAAAGAACTATAAATACCAATTCCAGTAGTATTAGCTTGAGTATTAGGATAAAAGTTACTTCCCCCAGGAATAGTAGTTAATTCAGCACCATCACCTCTAGAACCATTACCCTCAGCGTATCCACGATAAGGTCTTAAGTTATGAGTATGTCCTGGGTCATACACACCATGAGCATGTCCTAGGTCATTAACTGTATGAGAGTGAGCAGATTCATTAATTGAGTGATTATGTCCTGAGTCATTTACTCCATGAATATGTGAAGGTGTTTGACCCAGGTTTAAAATAACACCTTCTAATCCTCCTATTTGTCCCAAGGTACGATTAGTTAGGCCTGAACCTGAACCAGCCCCAACAGTAACTCTACCTCTGGAATCTGGTACTCTAAAATCAGAACCAGATTGCCCATGAGTGTAACCAATTGCAGCAAATAGGGCTGGGTATGTGCTAGGGGTATAATAAGCCCCATCTTCCCATAACCAACCTGAAGGTAATGTTGAACCGGAAAACTCCATTGATGCCCCAGGAGGAATTAACTGAGTGACAGGAATATCAGAGGGGCTTAATCTGTCAACTAATTTATCTCTTAAATCAATGATGCTTCCAGAAAGAGTTCCAGAGGCAGTAGTTACTTTAGCTAGAGGAAAACTAACATTAGGTAAAGTTGATGCTGCTTGAACAGTACCATCAGAACCAACATATATATATCTAGTAACATTATCTGGTAAATTAATTGAACCAGGACTAATACTAATTAAAGTACCATCAGCTAATAATACTATTCCTCCTAAATAAGAGAAAGTTAAACCTGATTGTTGGCTAACTTTTAGGCGATTATAAAAGGTATAAAAATTTGATTTAATTTGACCTGGGGTATCATCTAAATAAGAATCTAAAACCTTGGGGCCATGACCAAGAAAATCAGCACCATCAACTATTGGGTTAGCAATAGCATTGGCAATTTCAGCCGTAAAGATGTCTCCGTTTTGGAGTATAATTCTCGTCATATAATTTGATTATTAATAATATTATTAGTTTAGTGATATTAAGCTATAAACAGCACTTGAATTGAAGCTGAAACGGTCATTGCAAAAACAGTCGCTCCCGTTGCTAAAGCATTAATATTAAAAGAGTAGTTACCTGTAAAAGTACCACCATGTATATAAGCTAAAGTTAATTGGTCAGAATCTGTATAAGCTGCTGCATTACCAGAAGTTGTACTAGAGAATATATTAGTACTAGTGATATTATCTTTTATCCTTCCAGTAAGAGTTATATTATTGCCATTGGTGTAAAAGTCTATTCTTCCAATTATTACAGCAATTCTATAAGTGCTTGAACCTAAAGGTATAGTAATATTTAATAACCCAGATTCAGCAGCATTTATAGTTATTCCCCCTGAAGATAAACTAGCATTAGAAATTATAAAGCTATTCTTTACAAAAGCCGTACTTGCTGCTTGAGTTGTATTATTAGAAACTGAAGCTGTAGGTACTGCTGGTACACCTGTAAAACTAGGTGAAGCAATATTTGCCTTAAGAGCTAACCCAGTATCAACATAATTAGTATTAGCTGCTTTTGTAGAATTATCATTTGTAGTCTGAGATGGTACAACTACAGACCCTGTAAAAGTTGGACTAGCTAGAGTTGCATAATTATTTAGATTAGCTTTAACATAAGCAGTAGTAGCAATACTGGTATCATTATCAGTAGTTGCTGGAGTTGGGGCTTTAGGGTCTCCTGTAAAAGTGGGTGAAGATAAAGGAGCTTTTAAAGCTAAAGCAGTATTTGTAGTAGTGTTACTATCTGATAAAGCTGCTGCAACAAAATTAGTATTAGCCGCCTTAGTTGAGGCATCTCCTAAAGTTTGATTTGGTACAACCACATCACCACTAAAGATGGGAGAAATAAGATTTGCTTTTAGAGCAACATTAGACTTCACATCTTCAACTTGGTCATAAACTGCATCTTGGGAAGCAGCTTTACCTGAACTATTCCAAGTAGAACTATAAGGGCTGTCATCAGCTAATATTAATGAGCCATTAGGCTCAACAGGTATAACCATCCAGCTAGTTGTATTAGTTGGTGCTACCCCTGTAATAGGATTTAAATCTTTTGAAATATAGGTTCTGTTCAGGTAAGTTACTAAATCTCTGAACTTATATGTAGTAGTGGGGTTATAAGCACCTTGAGGAAAAGGGCCACCTATTGATTGAGCAAGTGCTGGAGTAGTTGAAATCAACCTGGCAACTCTCAAGGCACCTGTATCTAGGACATCATTTGTAATTCCAGTAGGTGCTAGTGATGCAAATTGAACTGGGCTAACATTAGGAACTAGAGCATTAAAATTAATTAACGCTGGTTCAATTAATGATCCATCTGTAGCAATTTTAAAGAATTGAAAGTTATAAGTAATTCTTGAAGTTTCAGATTGTGGCAGGGTGATATCAAGGGCACCTGCTGTTATAGTAAACGTATATGATTGAGGTAGATAGATTGTATCTGGGTTGGTAGCATCATCAATCAGGGTACCAGCTAACACAACAATAAGTTTACCTGTAATACCATTCCCAGCAGAATCTTTTAGTGTTCCTAGTATTTGAGTCATTTATTTATATTATTTAAAATTAAGAAAAATAATTATCATTAAATATAATTTCAGTACTGCACCAATAAGGCCCATATAATGAATTAAGCTTTTGGGTTAGCTTAAATTTATCCCCATATTTATAGGCATTAGGTAAGTAGATAATATATTCCCAAGCACTAGTACCTAAAGGATCACCAGTAGTAGAAGTTCCTAAGATAAAGTTTCCTCTAGAGGTTATTAGGTGCTGTATATTGAAACAATTTAATACTAGACTTAATACTTCTTTAGATCCCTTATTAGGCCATATATTAGTGTATGAATTAGATATCAATAATCTTTTAGTTTGAGTTACCCAAGTTTTATCCCAATAATCCCCTGTGAAACCAGTTAAAGGTGCTAAGAAGTCTAACCATTCTGGATCACATAATAGAGGATTTAGTTGTCTAGGTAGGTCATCAATCTTTGCTTTAGTTCCTACTAATAATTCATCAAAATAGCTTGTGAGCCATTCAGTAATTTCATTAGTCTGATAGCACTCAGGTAATCTACTATATATGGGTTTACTAGTAGCCCATGCAGTCTGCGTCTGCATTATATAAAACCTCCACTGGGCGGGTCTCCGGCTCCCCGCAGAGATTCATACACTACACCATTCTTATCCACTAATTGCATGAATAGAGAATAAGGGTAAGGTAGTGTATAGTCATTAGGTATAGGGATATTTGAAGGAGTTCCATTTATGCTGAGGGTTCCTCCATCTACAATTACACCTGTGTTCCTTAGAGCGTAACCAACTTCAAAAAATAATATGTCTTTACTTAATGGGTAATAACTAGGGTTTAAGTAATCTTGGTATGCTTCCCATAAAATATCAAAGGCTTCTTCTGGGTCAACACCAGGAGATAAATTATATTGTAATTCTGCACTAATGGGTAATAATTCTACAGGACTAGCATAGAGGCTAGTACCTAGTTGAATTCTATTTGATAACTGAGACTTAACATAGTTAATTTGAGCATCATTTGCAGGTTCACCATTTGAGTTTAGGAGAAATAAATGAACTGCTCCTAATTCTCTAGTAGTCTTATCTCCAGCAAGTAAACCTATAGCTTTACAGACTGAACCTTCACCTAATAAAGCTTCAGCAGCTTGTTCATAATCATCAGCAGAAACTAAGTTTCTAAGTCTAATTTGAGTAAGTGCCTTATTAATAGCAGAAGCCTCACTTTCTAAATCTGAGCCACCTGATGCAGCTTCAATATTAGTAACACCTGCCAGGTAAGTTAAAGGTTGAGTTATTCCAGTAATAGAGTATGCCGCAATGTTGTACTCAGAACCTACTTCTTCAGCAGTAGCTGTTACACTACCTGATACTAAACCTACAGGAATTACCAAAGGTGCATCAGTGAAGAATGAAAGTTTACCTTGGCTATCAACTACTTCAAAACCTTCAGGGATTGTGAATATAACACTCTGAGGAGAGCTAATATTAAAAGTTAAAGTGGTTTTAGCTTTGGTTCCAGAACTACGAGTAACCCCAGTAATCTTAAGAAAGTCAATTACTAAAGCTAAAGGTAATTGATTTATATAGTAAAGTAATTCAGCCCCAGCAAAAGCTTGACCCTGTATTAAAGCTGCAATGGGAGAATTCTCTGTGAAGTCATTTAATAAGCCACCAGAGGCGTTGTAGACTTTTAATTTAGCTTGTTCTACAATATCAGTCTCATTAATCGGGTCAAGGGAAATTGAATTTAATATAATATCAGCCATGTTTAAATAGTAATTTTTATAGGATTTTGTTCAAGTTCTCCATAAGACCAATACACTAAGATTACAGCTTCACCTTGGTCATTTATTGATCCGTCAACTTCAAATTCAGCATTAGGAATGTATTTTTCTAACCCTGTTTTAAATTCAGAAGTAATAAGATTAATATTTGAAATACTAGTAAATAGAGAATCAGTTCTTCCATAATTAGGAACCATTACCCTTTCATTAGTTTCAGTTTGAAGCCAGCTAAGGATGTGTCCTTTGATTAAATCAGCTTCACTAGCTACAACAAGATTTCCTCTCACTGGGTCAATAGTAAGAGGAAAATTAATACCTTGAGTTATCATAAATTTCTGTTATCTAATATATATAGATGTCCCAATGATTAATAACCCCTTGTAACTAAATGGTCGCCCCTAGAGTCAATCGCATCTGTGGTACAAATTTGTTTACCATTTATACTCATTCCACCACAGTTAACAAAACTGATAGTAGACCCGCCCATATTGAAGACCCAATTACCACTAACTTTACTAGTACCATCTGCGCCTAATTCAATGTAGTTGGTAGGGCCAGCTTGAAGTCTGAGATAGGTGGTTGCTTGAAGCACTAAGGCATTTAAGCAGGTCATCATGATGTCTCTTTCACTTGACACATTAAAGCCCTTACTAGAGTCAAAATTGACACTATCTGGAGTGGTAGTATTAATATCACCCCCAGCTTCAATACTCATACTATTCTCAACTTTAAGAGAATCATCTCCGCTAACTTCTACTGTTCTGTTACCAGGGGTAGTAGAATAATAATCGCTAACAACATCTTCTTTATCTTTAGGAGGATTGGTGTCATTAATTACAGGTAAGTAGTACCCATTACTTTCTAATCCGTCTACAAAGAAAACTATTACTGTTGAATTAATGGGTGGTAAGTTAGCATCAACTCCAGGGGCAATATCAAGTCTTCTAATCCAATCACTTTCTAAAGTTGGGGATGATGGAAAGGAGATTTTTATCCGTCTTTTATTTAGCGGATCTGTATTCTGCACACATATACCTAATGTGGGATAAGGCATCCTACCCTGCTGATCGAGCGCAATTTGATTTGCTAGCTTGCTCTGATTTAATATTTCAAATATATTATTCATTATCTTAATCTGTAGTAAATAGTTTTTACTTTATAAAAGTTTTCATAAAAGCTAGCTGGTGATTCCCAAATAAACTTTCTTTTTGTAGATGAGTTGGAGATGATTTTGTCTCCCAAAACTATACCTATATGTTGCCCATTAGAACCATTCCAAATAGCAATATCCCCTGGTGAAGCTTCACTAGAATTAATCCTTACACCTTTACCAGAATCAAGACTAGATTGAACTACAGCTACTGCATCTGAGTTACCCCAAGGATTAGCAATATTAGCTTTTTCAAGTACTCTATTGACTGCCCAAACACAAGCTACGTTACCTTGACCTGGGCCAGCAGTAGTATCTAATCCTCTACAAGCAATAGCAGCATCATAAAGAGTTTGATTCTTTAAGGTGGCTGTAGTAGAATTTGTGGCAGTATTTGATGTAGGTTTAGTTTCTTTAGATATAGTATTTCCAAAGGTGGGACTAATCCCCCAATAGCATCTAATGGTGGTAATGTTGTTATCTTTAATCCAGCCTCTAGCTTTACTAAACTCCGCTAAAGTATGCGGGGCAATACAACCTGCACTACCTGGTGAGGTACTTCTATTAGCATCTAAATGGAATCCTATTGCACTTCTAGTTGTACTAAAAGTAGGATTCATTGGGATAAAGATTGCCCCGACTCCAGCAGATGCCCCAGGGACTTCAGAACCTAAATTATATAAACCTTCCTCGCAAGGATCACCACTACCAGTAGTAGTCCCACCTGGCCCAGCAAAGGTTTGATTACTACCATTACCACTTGAGGCATTAACTGAACCTTTAACATTACCCTGTGCGTCAATAAGTAAAACATTGAGAAGTTCTAATCCCACTTCATCTTTTTTACCTGTTCTGACCACTAATAAATAGGGGCTTCCAGTAGCCTCAGCTTTAGCAACATTTTCAGTTGTTGTGTCAACGATTGAATTTGTAATAGATTTAACTGAAGGAATATCACTACTTGTAGATTTGTTTTTCAAAGGAGAATAACAGGTGGCTCTACTAACAAAACTTCCACCAGAGTATGTATGAGTAATGGAGTCAACTACCCACATCCTGTCAAGGAACTTACTAACTCCTTTAGTTTGAAATAAGGTGTCAGGGTCAAGTGTTAAAACTTCAGGAGTGGTAGGGAATTCAGTTTGAGCTAAGATGCCCTTAATTCTGCTTTCATTATTTACTCGCTGACTATCAGCAGTATCAGTAGCTCCTGTAGTTGTAGGAGCAGGAATAGGACTTATAGCCCCTGTGGTGGAAGGTAGATTATCTCCCCCTGTGCCAACAACATTTTCCTTTTTCTTTTGAACCATTGCTCCAGAGTCAGGGTCAATCTCAAATTTACGCTCACCAGTTGAAGTGGTTTCACCTGGTTTAGATGACCTTGCACCCCCTGAACTTGAAGTCTGAGCTTGGTGAGAGACGGTAAATACACCTCCCATATTTGTGCCATATTCGCATATAAAAACATTCTGGTCAGCTTTTAAACCTTTGCGTGGGCCTATATATAGAGTTGGCCCAACACAGTGAACTCTATAACCAATTCTTCTAGCTTCAATTAGTAGTGCCTCATAATCTGTGAGTCCTCTTTGAGGGAATCTAGTATATAAGGGGCCATCTTCAGGCATCTCCAGTTTCATTCCATAATTCGAAGTAATCTTTTGGGCTATCTTTTTAAAAGTCAGATTAGTATAAACAGTATTCCTAACTCTCTGAGTCAGAACCCAGGTGGCAGCAGTTCCAGAAAACTCAAGAGCATCAGGTTCAAATAGGGAAAACTTAAGTCCAGTGTGAATGAAAGAATAAGCTGCGATCGCTTTACCCCCATAACCCATCTCAACTGTAATTTGGGCACCTGCTAGAGTCTTAGCAATTGGTGTAACTTGAGTAGCAGGGGATTGAGAAGCTGCTACTGAGGAGGCAACGTTAGAAGTAGGGGTTACTCCAGAGGTGGCACTATCAAAAGCTTTAATTATCTTCAGCGCAATAGGTAGTAAAGTATCATTTAAAGTTTGATAATTACCAGAACTAACAGCACTTTGGGTTATGGAAGTTAAAGCAGCCCCAAGGTTAGTTACTTCTAATAGAGTTATTCCTCTACTGGGAGCGCTTAAAGCTTGTCTATGAGTGAAAGAATAGGAGCCAAATTCATTAGCTAAGGAAACATCTATTGTGGATAGAGACTTACCGCTAAGGTCATATTTACCACCTGGAATTACACCTGACCTACCTGCTGGTTCATCACAATGTATCTCAAAAGCATAAGCACCTGTTTGTTCCTTTAATGTTTTGATAGCATCCTGGTAAGCTCTACGGGTTGCATCACTTCTACCAGCAGGTACTGTGGGAGCAGTCACCACTGTATACCCAGCTTGAGGTAACTTAGTAAGTAACATCTCAGTCAACTTATCATTGACTACAAATTCTAGAGTTCTAGACTCACCTTTGTAGGTTACTGAAGAGGTTGCAGTGCCATTGGTGCCACTACCTGAAGCTCCGTCAGCTACATGTCCAGGAACCACAATAATTGACTTTGTTGCTGGTAGTAAAGCAGTAGGCCAATCATTTACTTTAATAGAAGATAGTTGAGAAGTTTTAGCTTGATTACTTTGTTGAGTTGCAGTCTGTTCTTTAGTTTGATTACTAGTTGATGAAGCAGAAGTAGTCGTGGAATTTTCTACTAATTCAACTTTAATATTATGTAGCAAGCCAATAGCATTAGCAGCTTGAAATCCTTTAGTACCTGTTAGCTCATTAAATGCTCTAGTAAAAAGGTCAATACCTCTATTACCTAAAGTAGTATGAGGCCCCCAATCTTGGATATCACAGATAACAGATTTACCATTATCTAAATTTGTGACTTTTACTTTGTCGCCAAACTTGAGGTCAGTAAACATACCCTGAGAGCCAAACTGTCTAGCAGCAGCAGGGTTGTTATATCTCATTGCACATCCAAAGGCTCTATCAGGGTAAAGAATGTTATCTCTAGACCCTGTGGTGTCATTGAAAATACTAGCGGTAGTTTTCTCAAATAATACTTTACCAATGACCCCTACTCCTGAATTAGCATCAGGAATTGCTGAGTTAGTAATTGAGGTTACAGAAGGAGTAGAGCTTACTGATTTAGAAGCTTCTACTGGGTCTAAACCACCTGCACTTTCAACGTATGTAAAGAACTTATCTACGAGAGTCTTCTTAGGGTCATAGATAGTGAAATTACAACTTGATTGAGCTTTACCCTCCCCTAATGTTACAGATGCCTTAATGAGCTTCCCGTCGCCAATTGTGAATGTTTCTGCTTCAGTACTACCTTTAGAACCTATAGTAATTCTTAAATAAGGATTTAGGAGATATTGACCTGAATTAGTATTTTGATTATTAATATAAGACATAATTTAAGGCAGCACCCATGAGATTAATTGCCACACATTTTGTTGATCAGCAGTACCTTCTTTAGAACTTTTTAATTTAGATAAAAGTTCATTTTGTGAGGTAGGAGCAATACCTTTAGCTAAACCAGAAAGGGATATATTTACATCTCTGAGAATATTCTCTTGACTAGTGCCCAATAAATTTAATATAGTTTGGGCTTCTCTTGATTGAGTAATTTCAGTAATAGTAGATTGAACTTGGTTATTAATATTTGATATCTCAGTAGAGGCAGCTAATCTAAATTTACGTTCAGCTACTTCTGGATTAGGAATAGTTAAAGTCTGCCCCACCTTAATTGCTTTGAAGATATCAAGGTCATTCATAGTGGCTAACTCCCGCCAAGCTGTTGAATCACCTAATACTTCATTAGCAATCTTAGTCAGGGTAAGCGCATCTAATTTGGTATAAAGAAAACTTGACAAGTTCTAGAAGATAGTATTAATGAATGTGTAAAAAATAGACTTGACGACCGAGCAAGATCAATGAGATGAATTCAATTACTCGATTGAAAATCTCCTGGAGCCAAATTGATGTCAGAGGGCTTTGAAACTAAATCTGCTGATAGTGTCAAAAATACTCGTTGTCAGCCAAAATCAAGAAAAATAGCAGACATTGGCAGTATTCAACAAAGTCTAGTTGAGCATTTCTCGGATATCAAAGACAAGAGAGTAGAGCGGACGAAGAAACATCAATTCACAGATATCTTAGTCATCGCAATTTTAGCAATCATAGCTGGAGCACAAGGGTGGGAAGACATCGAGAATTATGGCATCAGCAAGCAAACATGGTTAGAAGAGTTTCTGGCATTACCAAATGGTATTCCCTCAGATGATACATTTCGACGAGTGTTTGAGTTGATCGACCCAGAAGCATTAAATCGATGTTTCTTGAGATGGGTAGAAACCCTAATCACAAACATGGGAGGAGAAATTATCCCCATAGATGGAAAGACAATTAGGGGTTCTTATGACCGCAATCAAGGTCAAAGCGCACTCCACCTTATAAGTGCCTGGGCGAGTGAGCACAGTTTAGTGTTGGCACAAGTGAAAGTAGAAGATAAATCCAATGAAATCACCGCCATTCCAGCACTGTTAGAAATGCTAGACATCTCTGGCTGTATCATCACCATTGATGCAATGGGAACACAAACCGAAATTGCCAAACAGATTATCGCCAAAAAAGCTGATTATGTCCTGGCACTGAAAGCCAACCATCCCATGCTCTATTCTCAAGTCAAAGAATGGTTTGACAAAGCGCAAGCAGAGCAATTTTCGGGGATTAATGTTAGTTATGACAAACGGATTGAAAAAGCACATCATCGCACGGAAATTCGTGAAGTTTGGACTGTACCCATTGCGGCTATCGGTGAGCTTTATCAACCCAAATTATGGGCAGGTTTGCAATCTCTAGTTATGGTTGTCCGTGTTCGTCATCTTTGGAATAAAACTACTCGTGAGGTTCAGTTTTATCTCACTTCTTTAAACAGTGATGCTCAAATTATCGGTCGGGCTATCCGAAAACACTGGGGCATTGAAAACGAGGCTCACTGGACTCTCGACTGTACTTTTGCAGAAGACGCTTGTCGCATTCGTTCTTTCCACAGTCCCCAAAATTTTGCTCTTTTACGACGCTTCGCTCTCAATGCTCTTAACCGTGAACAGACCTACAAACGTAGTCTTCGTCAAAAAATGAAACGCACCGCTATGGATAACAATTATATGATTCAGGTTCTCAGTTGTTTCATTGACAATACTTTAGATTCTTCTGATTCCTTGTGTCAAGCCTGATTGAGATGCTCTTACCCTGGTTGTCCGTGTTCGTCATCTTTGGAATAAAACTACTCGTGAGGTTCAGTTTTATCTCACTTCTTTAAACAGTGATGCTCAAATTATCGGTCGGGCTATCCGAAAACACTGGGGCATTGAAAACGAGGCTCACTGGACTCTCGACTGTACTTTTGCAGAAGACGCTTGTCGCATTCGTTCTTTCCACAGTCCCCAAAATTTTGCTCTTTTACGACGCTTCGCTCTCAATGCTCTTAACCGTGAACAGACCTACAAACGTAGTCTTCGTCAAAAAATGAAACGCACCGCTATGGATAACAATTATATGATTCAGGTTCTCAGTTGTTTCATTGACAATACTTTAGATTCTTCTGATTCCTTGTGTCAAGCCTGATTGAGATGCTCTTACCCTGCCCCTGTAGGGAGTTGATTTGAAGGGATTTCTAATAGTGTAAAATCTAATCTGGCTTCTGCTACTTCACCACCTAACCAAGCTGTCTCAGTCCATTTGATATCTGTTATAACTGCTGGGCCAAAACTATCCTTACCCCATTTAAAAGTCACAGGAGAGGGAGCATACTTACCTTTAGCTGGATCTGCCACCATTAGGGCTTGAAGTCTCTGTAGAAGAAGTTTACAACTTTTGCCCTCACTATGACTTTCTAGTAGTAGGTTACTCAGTTGTAAAGTCAACCCAGAAGTGTAACCATATTGTTGAGAGGGAGTAGAAGTTAACGCAGTAATCCCTTGGTTATACTTAGCACTTCTGCTGAATGATTTCTCCTCTGGGTTATATAAAAATGAATATATAACTTGCCCTAATTCATCTACAAGATAAGCATAGATATCCGTTATATACTCAGCATTAGGCAGACCATTAAGTACTTTAGTATTGATTGACATATATTTAAAAAAATAAACCCTCCCTTTGTTAAAGGAGGGAAGAATTATATAGTAATTGAAGCTTATATAGCGGTAGCTAAGTTATTTTGGCTATAGCTATTCCATTTATCTGCAATATGCTGCATCATTGCCTCAGCCGTCTCTTCAGGATTAGTAGCAGCATGAATTACTATTGAACCAATACTTAGCCCACCTCTACCCACAGAAGAAGCTAATTGAGACTGCTGCTGTCTGTTAAGGATAGACTCAGTTGAGTTAGCTATCACAATACTAGCACCAGCAGGGGCAGCTTTTTGCTCTCTACTAATAGCTGACATTAATGAACCAAGATTAAGTCCGTTAGCATAATTATTAAGTTTTGAAGTTACAGTAGGGTTATCTATTTCCCTGATTTTTCTCGCTTTCTGTAAATTATCTAATGTTGGGTCAGATTGAATGTCTGCTACTCTTTGGTTCTTAGTAGATTGGTCATCCCTTCCAGTTAATTTATTAAGGAAGCCATCTAGGAAATATGTTATCTCATCAATAACATTACCTATCTTTTTACCTAAAATATCTATTGGGGCAGTGAATGCTTTCTTGAATACTTCTATAACAGAATTCCAATCTATGTTAGCTAAGAAGACTCCTAGACCTGTAAACATTCCACCAATGATACTAATTACTGTATCAAAAATAGCTCCTGTATCTATCTTCTCTAAGAAGTGTAATACAGTGTTTAATACATTAGCTAGGACTACCCCTAAGCCACTAAAAATATTACCCCAGTCTAAACTACCTAATGCTTTGAAAGCTTTATTAACTATTTCAGATAATCTACTTCCCCAATCAGTAGAGATAAGAAAACTACCTATACCCTTAAATAATCCACTTAGAGAATCTCCAAGTAACTTAGCAATATTTCTGAAGTCTATGGTTTCAAAGAAGATTACCAGTTCATTAAATTTAGAAGTTAGCTGATTACTAATTCCACTAAATATTGATGCCCAATCTAAACCTCTAAGATTGCTTATTCCATTATTAAGTATATTACCTAAGCTTTTACCTAACCCTCTGAACTCGAATAAGTTAGAGATGAATGAGCTAAATTTTGATTTTAATTGCTCTGCATTAGCGCTTGAAGAATTAGTAAAACTTAAAGTAGCATTTAAACTTTCAACCCACTTAGTAACATTATCAATAGCCCCTTTAAGGTATTTTAATATTCCATTAGGGTCAATCCCTAATTTAGTTAATACACTACCTACGGTGTTAAATAATCCATTATCCCCTAGTAAAGCTTTTAGGGTGTCATTGAAAGCATTTAGAACAGATTGGTTGCCTTCTGTCTTGTCATCTAAATCCTTAAGTAAACCAAAAATACCTTGAGAGGGATTAAATAATTTATCCTTAAGTGATTCCAGTAATCCACTAACTGAATTACCCGCAGCTTTAATAGTATCTTCAGTAACAAGTTGACCCTGAACTGCTTCAAGTATTTGCTTCCTTTCCTTAACAGTTAAGTTCTCTAACTTCTTAGCAGATTCAGACAATTTCTTTTGTACTAAACTTAAGAAAGCTGGATTAGCTTCAGCAAATAGTAATTTTTCTAACTCAGCTATTGAGCTACCACCAAGGAATTTTGCGGTAAACTTGGAGACATCTTTTGAAGCAACATTAGAGGCTGCACCTAAGAAGCCTAAACCTCTAGTGATGTTGGTTAAACCATCAAGAAAAGCTCCCTCATCCAATACACCATTGGCATCCACAAAGGCGGGAATCAGATTATCTTGAATAAATACCTAATGCTAGTTTTTTATATTCTTCTGTACTGCCAGGTAAGGCTGCTGCTATCTTATTAAGACGACCATCTAAATTACTAAATACCTTTTCAGCATCTGCAAAGTTACGCCCGGTTAAGGCAGCATAAGTAGAGGCTGCTGAGATATTATTTAACTGAATGTCAGCCGCTTCTTTAAATTTGCTAGTTAAAGCTGATACACCTTTTGATAAACCTGCTGACAATGCTTCAGATAAAAGATTTGCTCTAAGGGTAGCTCCCTCAATAAGTCCTGTTAATCCTTTAAATACCCCAGAAGCATTATCCTTGGCATTTAAAGTTACGGTAATATTGTTGCCATTTGTTGCCATTTATTATTAAACCATTTCCATTTGGTCTTCAGAGAATCCCCACTCTGCTAACTTACTTTCCTGTTGCTTATTAGCTTTTTCATTTTGCTGGTCAATATAAAGATAAAGATGATAGAGACAGTCAGATATTTCCATCTCTCGCATCATAAAGTAGGAGGGGCTAAGATGCCCCCCACAGGCTATCATTAGTAATTTATCAAGTTCTGTAACTGTAAAGTAAGGTTGCCCTTGAACACTAATCCTTAGCTTTGCTTCCCAAATAAGCAAGTTTATCTCGAAAGTAACCAATAGCAGCAGCTACCCTCTCAATATCTTCTAACTCTAGAATATCTAATAATTCTTCAAAGGATACTTTAGATTTCTTACCAAACTTAGTAACACAAAGAGAGGCTAACTTCAGAATAGCAAAGCTATTAGTTTTATACTCTTCAGGGGACGATTTAAGAAAACCTTCAAGTAGTAAAAATTGTTTAGCTTTAGGGGATTTAACTTGTACTGAGGTACCATCAGTTAACTCAAAATCAACTGTCTGTTCATCTTGGTTATAGACAGCTTCAAATTCATCAGTCTTCTCTACTTCAGGTAAAGGAGCCTGAAGTTTATCTAATTCTTTTACTTCTTCAATTACTAATTTTCTAGCCATTATCTTTAATTATTTATTATGCAAACGTAGCAGATTCATAAGAGAACTCAAGACTTGTCACAACAGTCTTAGAGCCATCTCCAGTGTCCACAGAAGCCATCAATTCTGAGCTAGCAATCCTACAGCCAGTCAGCTTCCAAGACTTAGTTCCACGACCTTGTACTTCACCAGTTGAAGAACGTTTAATAGGAGTAATGCTCATATCAAATACATCACCTTCTTCATGGTCTGCAAGGAAGCTATTGATAGCATCATCAGATTCAGGGTCATAAGGCTTTGTGACGGTGACATTAGCATTAGACTTTGTACCACCACCAGCAGTTCTTTCAACTTGGCTCAAACCATCAGTATAGGTAGGGCGTTTGTAAGTAGTCTTGATACCACTGAACGTTGTCCAATAAACATTAGGAAGCAAGGTTAATGAGATGGTAAAATCAGAGTTAGCAACAGGATTAATCGTTGATAAAATTGCCATATTTTTATTTATTTTATTAATAGTTTAAGTAAGCTAAAGATAGCCTTTAGCCTACAGGGTATTAGATTAGGCAGTAGCAGCAGGTAGTTGAGTAGCAACAGTCTGAGCCTGATTTAATGGTAATGTACCAATACTCACTCTGATTGTGTTAACTAATAGCTTCTCTAGAGCAGGTGCAGGAACTGCATATACTTCTAGAATCACATTTCCTCTTTCCAACTCTTCTTGAGTGTTATTAGTAAAGTTACAAATAACTTCAAAAGCAGCAGCTTCAGTAGCACCAAAAAGCAATCTACCACGCCACAATCTATTACATACTGAAAAAGCTGTTTGAGAGATTGCATTTAGCAACAAACCAAACCCATCAATGGAACTGAAAAGGTCATTATCAAAACCTGATCTGAGGGTTCCATTAAGAACGTTCATAATGACTCTAGTAGGTAAGAAAGTATAGAATTCACTAGTAGAGCGAGTTCTCATACCCCAAACTACAATGCCTTTGTTTCTCAGGTTTCTGATAACATTAACCCCAATAGGATTGAGGATTTCTTGCTGTTGAGTATTAACTTTGGTTACTACATCAAGGACTCCTAAAACTGGGAATTTAGCACCAGCACCAGGTTGTTGTAAACCTTCCTCTCTGAAACGTCTTGTGTGCAGACCAGCTACAGCAGCAGAAGGTGGAACTACAGTACTTTCAAGGTCTATTAGATAAGGATAGAAGAGCGCAGAGTGACCTTGGGGGCTGTTGTATAGCAATGCTTCAGTTTGAGCTTGAGCTGGGGTTAAACCTACACCTGGGTCAATCAAGGCAACCCAATCAAAAGCTTCATCACTAGCTTGTGCTTCTAAAGCTAAACCAACTGCTTGACGGTCAGATTGTAGACTTAACAGTTGGAATGCTTCAGGAGCAAATATGAATCCTTGTGTGTAAGCATCTTCAGCGTCAAAGCTGTTTTCAATGGCGTAAACATAGTCAATGGCAGCAGGGGTTGTAGGAGTGGTGATTGCTGAGGCTAAATTTGTACCTACTGTCAAAGTTGGGCTAGCAGCAATAGGGTCATCATTGCGTACTATTAATGTGTCTGTAGCAAGTTCAGCCTGTGCTGTCACTAGGTTAGCCACTGATGTAGAGTTGACAGCAGCGATTAAACCAGAGACGATATCAGGTTTTGTAGGCGTACCTGTGGCTACATAATTTACTGCTGTACCAGCAATGGTTACTGTATATGTACCAGCTACTGCTGTGGATACTGTTACTGTACGTCTAACAGCAATAGGGGTGCGGATAAAGAATACAATAGCTCTTTTATCATTTCTGAACAAAAGGCGGATTGCCGCTTCACTAGGAGATGCGCCAAATTGATTTGTGAAATCTACTAAGCTGCTTACTTGAGCTGGATAAAGATAAGCTCCAGTTGCTGAGGAACCAATAATATAATGAGTCTCAAAACTAGCAATTTCAAGGGAACGGTATCCTTGGGTCGTCTCTACAATGCGTACACCAGGACTTTTAAATGAAGTGAATAAACTTGTCATATTATTTAATAATATTAATTGTTGAATCTTCTACATAAGTAGAAGTATTGCTTTTTATAAATTCAGGTTTGGCTCTATTAACTCTAATAGTTATTTCAGATAAAGAAGGTGGACTTTCAATATTGTAATAATCAGCAGGTTGAATACTTGAGATATCAGGAAAATCAGTTGTATTGAAAACTACATCAAAAGCAAAGTTAAGGTTTACTAACCAATCCCCATCCTGTTGAGCTATCCTTTCTACTGTTATTGAATCTTCTACTTCAGCAGGTTGAAATGATTTAATATTCTCATCTGGTAATTGAAGTAGTGATAGTAAATGTACAGTACTTAGTACTCCCTCTAAACCACTAAATGGTAATACATCATAAGCTAAATCGTGTGGAAATCTATAGGTGATTCTATAAGGCAACCTGACTGAAGTTTCTATTAAGTTCAGCCCCACTCTCTTATGAACTAAATTTTGTATTGGGAGAGCGATCGCACTACTACCTGGTTGATAATTATTTGAAGTAGGGCTATATACCCCTTCTGGTATATCTAAATCCCAAGCGTCAATCTTCACCCTAACAGCTAAGAATTCTTTAACCTTTTGATGGGCTAACTGTATATTCATTTCTTATCTCTCTGTCCAGTTAAAATCAATTTATATACAGTAGATTGGGTATCATCTACATAAACTAAACTATAAATATTAGGGTTATCAAAAGATTTAGTAGTAGGATTAGAATAAACAATAGTTCCATAAGTTACTGGAGGATCTAAAATAAACATTGCCCTAGTCTTACCCTCTGGTTTAAATAATGTAATAGGGTAGACTTTTGGAATCTCTACTTGTAGATCGTTAATAGATATATAAATTGAGTCAGCCCCAGGAATTGCTATCTGTAGATTGACAAATCTAGGGGAGACTGAAGTTATATAAGCTTTAGGATTTATTAAAGTATCTTCTATACTGGGAGCGCGGGTAATAGGGTCTGTTATTGTGTGTCTTACTACTAGATGTCTACGCTGCGGAACCCCTAATTTTTCTTCTACAGTTGCCAGCTTATTTTCAATTTTAGCTAGCTTTTCATATAGGTTCATTTGAGTTTATTGATTCCTTTAGCTATATTCTGTTCTAAGTTCTCATTAATAACAGGTAGTGACCTATTCACCATTTGCACTTTCTTTTCAACATAAGGTGCATAAATAACAGAGTTTGATAACGTTACTGATTTCCTGTTTACAGTTGTAAGCCAACCTGATTTCAGTGCCCCTGATTTTACAGGAGTAACATTCTTTACTGTATTCTTTGCAAAGTCTGCTGTCTCTTTTAAAGCACTCTCTAATATCTTTTTAGTAGTGACTTTACCTTCAAATAGTGGGCCAGAAGCCTTGATGGTGTAATTAAACATTTGACTTACCAGTAAGCTGCTGTGGAATTGCACTTCTTATTAGGTGAGTATTTGTTGTAATTAACTCCTACCCTTAGTAATCGTCCTAACTCAGTTAATAAACTAGTACCTTCTGATTTTAGGTGAGCTACATGACTACTGTATGATAATTTAGAACCCCTAGATTCCTTTACAAAACTGGTTTCAAGAGATTCTTTTAGTAAATTATCAATACTCACCAACTCATCCAAAATAGCTAGAGTTCTGTCTACTACAGTCTCACTGTAATTAGAAGTTAATTCAGTTCTGATGAGAGAACTAAAGGCAAAGAATCCTAAAATTCTCTCAAACTCTTCAGCTTGAACTGTGGTGAATTGTGCCATGATTACTGAATTGCCAATAGACCAGCAATACCTTTATTACGTGTCTTAACTTGCAGTTGAGGCTTAACGTAGATAGCATATTTCAATGCATCTGGGTTAGCGCTAGGTAAAGACTCAATAGCAAACTGCATACCGTTCATACCTTGGGTATTGCTTTGACCATAGGAGTACAAAGTAACTTCTGGTTCATTCACGAAGTACATTGCGTTAGCTGTGCAATAAGGATCTGCAATGATAGGTCTGCCAGCGTATGTAACACCACTAAAACCAAGGTCAGCAATATTGTTATTTAACTGAGGGTTGATAAGAGAAGCAGCAAACAATTTCTTGTAAGCTTCAACAATTACTGGGGTTGTATAGATAGCTGTATAATTACCAGCTTTGGTAAGAATTCCAGTTTCTACTGACAAAAGTAATGCTTGAGTTAGTGAACGGTTGGTACCATTTGTATTTAGGTAAGGTGTCCAAGCAGTGTAGGTAGCTGGGTCAATACCAGCATAAGCAGCCGCCGCTACAGCAGCTCCCAAACCTACTACTCCACCTTGAGCAGCCAAACCTGTACCAGAGTAAACATATCCACTTAAAGCTTCAAGGATGGCGCGGATACCAGACTGTACTTCATAACCAAGTAAGTCGCGTAAAGCACCACGACCAGCATTTTTAGCTTCTTCAACGTCTTCTTTCTGAACTTGAAAAGAATGACGTAAGCGGTTAGTACCAATAGCTAAGGAAGCACCAATAACTGAATCTTCAGAGAAAGTAGATACATCAGCAGTAGTAGCTTCACCTGTTACAGTAGCTCCACCAACATTTGCATTCCACTTGATAACTTTCTGACCAGCAATCTTCTTTTGTACGCGATTCAATACAGGATAAGCATTGTATTGAAGACTTGCAACTTCCTCATCAACCAAAAGTTGTAAAGAAGCAATTGAACTAGCAATAACTGCCATAATATTTTATAAAATTATTTAGTATTTTTTGAGTAAATTAAAATGATTCATATAAGGCATCAGCAGCCTTAAGTTTTTGATTAGGGTCAACTGGGGTTACTTTTGTTTCTTGAGCATCTGAACCCCTAACTCCTGAAGCAGGTACAAATGCTTTTCCATCTTCTGATGTCAGGTAAGAATTCAACGCATCTTCTAAAGTTGAAACGGTGTCACCTTGATTTACAAACCACTTACCATTTTCTTCTATGATCCTTTCTGCATTATCAAGAAGGAAAAGTTTCTGTAGTGAGCCTGGGCTTAATGCTTTACTATTAGCAATTACCTGAGAAACTGCACTACTACGTTTAGCGGCAACAGTCTCCAAATCTTTATTAGCTAATTGTGTCTTAAGGTCTATTAACTGCTGTTCTAAAGCCCTAAGAGTTAGCTTGTCTGTAGATGGCTCAACAGGTTCATTAGCTGTAGGTTGAGGTGTTTGAAGTTTCTTAATCTCTTTAGTAACTGATGCTGCAAGTCCTTGATTAGCCAGGGTAAGAGCATCTCAATCAGGCTTGACACAAGGAATCAGAAGAATCTAAAGTATTGTCAATGAAACAACTGAGAACCTGAATCATATAATTGTTATCCATAGCGGTGCGTTTCATTTTTTGACGAAGACTACGTTTGTAGGTCTGTTCACGGTTAAGAGCATTGAGAACGAAGCGTCGTAAAAGAGCAAAATTTTGGGGACTGTGGAAAGAACGAATGCGACAAGCGTCTTCTGCAAAAGTACAGTCGAGAGTCCAGTGAGCCTCGTTTTCAATGCCCCAGTGTTTTCGGATAGCCCGACCGATAATTTGAGCATCACTGTTTAAAGAAGTGAGATAAAACTGAACCTCACGAGTAGTTTTATTCCAAAGATGACGAACACGGACAACCATAACTAGAGATTGCAAACCTGCCCATAATTTGGGTTGATAAAGCTCACCGATAGCCGCAATGGGTACAGTCCAAACTTCACGAATTTCCGTGCGATGATGTGCTTTTTCAATCCGTTTGTCATAACTAACATTAATCCCCGAAAATTGCTCTGCTTGCGCTTTGTCAAACCATTCTTTGACTTGAGAATAGAGCATGGGATGGTTGGCTTTCAGTGCCAGGACATAATCAGCTTTTTTGGCGATAATCTGTTTGGCAATTTCGGTTTGTGTTCCCATTGCATCAATGGTGATGATACAGCCAGAGATGTCTAGCATTTCTAACAGTGCTGGAATGGCGGTGATTTCATTGGATTTATCTTCTACTTTCACTTGTGCCAACACTAAACTGTGCTCACTCGCCCAGGCACTTATAAGGTGGAGTGCGCTTTGACCTTGATTGCGGTCATAAGAACCCCTAATTGTCTTTCCATCTATGGGGATAATTTCTCCTCCCATGTTTGTGATTAGGGTTTCTACCCATCTCAAGAAACATCGATTTAATGCTTCTGGGTCGATCAACTCAAACACTCGTCGAAATGTATCATCTGAGGGAATACCATTTGGTAATGCCAGAAACTCTTCTAACCATGTTTGCTTGCTGATGCCATAATTCTCGATGTCTTCCCACCCTTGTGCTCCAGCTATGATTGCTAAAATTGCGATGACTAAGATATCTGTGAATTGATGTTTCTTCGTCCGCTCTACTCTCTTGTCTTTGATATCCGAGAAATGCTCAACTAGACTTTGTTGAATACTGCCAATGTCTGCTATTTTTCTTGATTTTGGCTGACAACGAGTATTTTTGACACTATCAGCAGATTTAGTTTCAAAGCCCTCTGACATCAATTTGGCTCCAGGAGATTTTCAATCGAGTAATTGAATTCATCTCATTGATCTTGCTCGGTCGTCAAGTCTATTTTTTACACATTCATTAATACTATCTTCTAGAACTTGTCAAGTTTTCTTTATACCAAATTAGATGCGCTTACCCTGCCACGCTTTGCTTTGGTAAACTCTGAACTAATTTCAGTTTTAAAAGAATTTAGGGAAGCATCAATCAAAGCTTGAATTTCTTGTTCTGTCATTTTAAATAATCCTTTTATAGGTATCCGACTTTTAAGTTGTCGGTAAAACTTATCTGGTTTAAACCTTATCCAGTTGGTTATTATTCCTATACTATAAAAGTGTCCCCGGTTGAAATAAGGCGGCTATTTCTTTCTTAACTTGCTCTTTTTGAGGGGCGGATAAGTTACCTGCTAGTAATGAAACAAGTTGTTCGTAAACTATATTAAAAATAGTAGGAGGTAGTTTAGCTTTTAACCCTTGTACATCTAACTTGGATATATCATCTAAATCTAATAGTAAGGAATCTAAAGTATCATTCTCAAAACTATTTAACCCTGTGACAGAAATGTTATCTCCATTAATACCTGCTGCTACTGTTACTAACTCAAGTACATCTTGGTAAAAATCACACAACTTTTCACCATAACTTTTTAACTGAACTTCTTGTTTATGGAAGTCTAGTTTCTTACTAATACCACTTTGAGTTATTGCTCCATGAGTAGCTGATACTCCCCCACTAGAAATAAGGTCTCTCACCTGGTCTTCTATTGCCTTTAGGGAGTCTGACATGTGTTGAACAATATAACCCCTTGGTTCAGCCCACTCAAACTTTTCTAGCTCAACTGTGTAAGCTAATCCTGTTGGGATAGGTTCTTCATTTTCATAAGAATTCTCTAAATCACCATCAGGTGTTTGAACCCTTTTAAATGTTCTTTGAAAGTAAGCCAAAGTCAACAAATCGTATTTTGAACAATCTGTTCTTAAGTGTTCTAATGCTTTGGAGGCTGCTTGATCGCAAATCCAAAGCTCATCAGGTAATTCTAGTTTTAGTACTGGTATTTCTCCAAATCCATGCTCTACTAAACTTACTAATTGAACAGCAGAATCTGGGTTAGCATTTTCATTTGATAATTTAGAGATGTTGCCTTTACAATCCAATTCAACAATTGCTGAATACTTAGCAACAAAGCTTCCATCAATAAATGTCCAGGTAGCTATCTTCTGAGCAGGAGCAAGGGGATTTGATGTATCCTCTGTAATTTGCCTAACTTTAATCCAACTAAGCTTACCTTTTGATTCTGACCAATTAGTTACTTGAATGGGTGAATAGGTTATTACATAGGGACGAATTCCTAATGATTCCTCCTGGAGTTTATTTTGAGGAACTACATCTACTCTAGGTTTATCAACGTGAACAAAAATCTTTTTAAACTTAAGTACTTCTCTAAATAGTAAAGTGATTAATTCTTTCTCTGACCTACCAGCTAAATTAGTATCCTCCCTAAATTCTGCCCAGAAGTCAGGGGCAGTTTCTAACCCATCTACAGTTAATGTGGCATTAGCTAATTTAGCTACTTGCTCATTAATAGATGAACTGAGAATATTTAGATAAGTATACTTTTTAATTCTGGTTTCATAAATTTCAGATTCTTCACCTGGACGTTGAGATAAGAATTGTCTAATAGAATTCTTAAGTTTGAAACCGCCACTAACTAGAAGGTCAATTTCTTGCAGCGCAGGTAAAAGTTGAACATACTCACAATGTTGTGACTCTAGGGTTTCTAGAGTTAATTGATTGGGATACATATTTTATTTAATTCCTAAGTTGTTTATTTTGAAGAGCATTATATAAGGAGCCTATTGCATATCTGGCAGCATCAACTGTATGGTCTTCTTGATGGTCTGCTGGCTTATTTATTAGTTGACCTTCACCGTCAGTTGCCCTATGGTAGTCTTCAAATTGAGATATCAATTCAACTAAGTTAGCTTTAATAAAAAGGTTATCTTGGTAGAATAAATTATTCATAATGTCTATACTTGGCATAAGTCCCAACTTAGTTCTACTGACCTCTATAGCCCTGCTCATCCCAGGTATATTCTCACGTTTACCTAATATTCTTGCTGACTTAACACTGCCACCCCGGTCATCTGGGAGGTAGCATCTGTACACATTATATTTAGTACAAAGTCTAGCCATTTCTTTTAAGAAAACTTCTTCTGGTATAGTCTCACCAGACTTATTGAGCCAGAAGTCAACTACGTAAAATTTACTTCTATCTTGACTTAATCCAATGACAACTAGACTTGGGTTGCGATCGCCCCAATCTCCTCCACAATAATATGAGAGGTTACTAGGTATATCTTTTATATAATGTTTAGTAGAATCTATTTGGTCAAGCAGTTGACCATCAAAGTCTTCAAAGCTGGCTTGAAACTCTTGCCTATATGTTTTAGGTGGCATTTGAGTTTTAGCTAACCTAAGTCTTTGTACAGGGAAGAAAGGATTATCTCTAGTTCTAAAGTGATAATAAGCCCACTCAGGTAAATCTTTAATCTTCTGATAAAACTTAAATAAAGGGTGAGATTTTCCTTTGGGAGTACCAACAAGCATGGCACTGGAACCTTCTGTATCTGAAAGGGCTGGAAGAATTACTTCCTCCCAAACTACAGGTTTGACATCTTGACATTCATCTATTGCTGCAAGGAAAAACTTAAGTCCACGCAAACCATTTCCTTCATCATCATTTGCTCCTCGCAAAAGAATGTCTGGCTTATTACCTCTTAAAACTATTCTGTATTCAGAGTTATTTATACTCTCTACAAAAGGGGCATCTTTAATAGGGAAACTAAACTCTTCCAATGCACTGCCTTAGCCTGTTTTAGCGTGGGCATTATCAAAGCAACAACAGTAGGAAAGTTAGGATCATAGGGGAGATTACAACTTAGTGCTGCTACAATAATCTGGGTTCTAAGTAGATGCGAATTATGAGTTAGTATAAGAGCTTCCCCAGCTAAAAATAAACCATCCTCTGAATCTACCTGAATACACTTCACTGGTTCAGACACCACCTCTACAACATCTGTAATATATCTTTGAGTAGTAAATGTATACTTATTTACAACAACTCTCTCAGCTTTTCTAGTCAGCTTAAAAGGTTGAAAACCTGGGGTAGGAGTAAAGGATACTCTGTAACAAATCCCGCAATCTTTGCCATAAAGAGTTGCTCTCTTTGTAGATAACACTGGCTTTTGTCCAAGAGATACCAGAAGATATCTGACGGCTTCTGCTAGCTTAGGATTCTTGTTATAGAACTCACAGTTACCGCTCTTATCAGCCGTCCCGTCAGTGTCCATTAAACCCCTAAGTAGAGCTAATCTTTGTTCTACTGAAGAGAATAAATAGTCTTCAGGTACGTGTTTATTAAATAATAAACCTAACTTTCTTAATTGGGAACTTAATCCTAATATCCCAAAGGATTGAGCAGCTTTACGAGGTCTTATTACATAACCAGCTTCAGTTATGAACTCTATAGATTCCCAGTCATCTGTGGTGTATCCTCCTCCATTTGAATCCCCATCACCTAACCAAGAACCTAAAACGTATGGGTCTATTAGTAAAGATTTCTCAGGGAATTCAATAGGAGAACAATTAGGTATTGAATGATTGTTTTCCTTGTTATTAGCTTTTAAAGTATCTTTAATCTCTTGGGTTGTTTTTACAGATGGGTGATGGGTGGGATTTTTAGCTCTGCTATAAGATTTTCTAGCAGCCTTATCCCAAGTTAACCAAAGATGTCCCGCATCTGCTCTAATAATAGAATTATCTGAAAATATTACGTCATAAACTATGTGGTCATACATAGGTTCAGTGACTGCTAATACTTTAACGCTCTTACCTGAAGGGTGGAATACTTCATCTCCAGGATTTATGTCGCCCATAGATTTCCAACCATTAGTAGTCAAGATAGGAGTTGTTAAGCTTAATGCTTTACCAAATCTTCTCCCACAAACTAATAACTTAAATCTATGCGGGTCTAAGAATATCTCCTTCTGCTTAGGGTGTAGATTAATCTGAAAGGTCACAGTAAATCATCCCCCTCAAGCTCCTCAACCTGTGGTGCCTGAGCATCTCCAATAATGATTGAGTAGCTAGTTTGCTGTTGTATCTCCTCAGACCACTCAGCTTTTAAGGCTTTTAGAGCTTCTGTTGCTACCTTTAGTTCATGCTTTATATAACTAACTACTTCACCTCTAGCAGGAATGGCACTAAGAAAAGCGGAAAGCCTTATCAATTAAGCCGTTTGCAATTGATGACGTAATTCATGTCTGGGCTTGGTCAATCTGGGGTAAGCTTTGGGGCGGCGTTTGGTGACTCGTGGTTCGCTGCGTCCAGGACGGTCGGGGACAACCTTGTGAACAATAATTTTCAGCAAACTACGATAAAGTCGGATACGTTTTTGAGAGTGAGCAGTTTCTAATTTAGGAATAAAATTCAGTAAATGATGTCGAGTACCTTGAAGCGATAAACGATTTGGAGGAGTATTGTAAGTAGTCCCAGCCGACCACATTAAGCTCCGAAGTAAATTATAAGCCAGTAAATACACATGAATTTCTTTACGTATCATTGAAGGTGTTTTACATCGGAGAATATCCATACCCAAGGTAGTTTTTATATGCCTCAAATTCAATTCAACATCCCAACGTTTACCGTAAAGTCCAACAAATTCGAGAGTAGAATAAGAAGATTTATCTAAAAGAGTAGTAATTAAGCTGACTTGTTGAGTGCGAAAACCAGGAATAACAATGTAGTAGTAAATTTCTCGCACAGTTATGGCAGAAGGTAGAGCTAAAAATTCATCCAAGCTCAATCCTTGTGGGCATCTTTTAGGCTTATACCAAGTAACAAGCTTGTCGCAATCGCCAACAATTTTCCCTTTTCGCATGGTTGTTGTCCGAGATTGATGCTTACGAAATACTGCATCACAACCAAGTTTAGTAATAGCAAACATATCAGCGTAAGCGCAAAACGCTCTATCCCCTAAAAGCACATCATTTGGTTTAAGAAAACTGTATAGTTTTCTTGCTAATTTGATATCATGAGTGTTCAGAACATCGATGCACAAAGCAACGGTAGCTCCTGTTATTAAACTGAATATCACACCAATTTTGGCAATTGGAAAGCCACATCCGGGCTTTTGGCTACTGGGCTGAGGGTATTCTTTTTGATTCTCTACAGTGTCAGGCATCGAGACAGTTGACCCATCTATTACTTTGACATTTCGACCACACCATAAATATTCTGTTGCTACTTTCTGTTCTAAGCTTTGTGCCGAGAAATTGAAAAGTTTTTCTAATAACTTCTCTGGAAGCCTTGCCCTAGCTTGGCAGTAAGCACTGGTATCTGTTGAAGGGACTTCTACTTCTTCACCAGCTAGATGTGCAATTATTTTACTCACAGCATTATTACAAGTTTTATCAGTATCCAGCACTTGTGATAAAAATGCCCATAAAGTTATTAATGGGTCAAATAACCGCTTTTTATATTTAATTTTTAGCTCCGAAATTGCAAGGCTTATCACAGACTCTGGCAATAGTTCTTTAAAAGGTAGTCCCAAACTTTGGCTGAATTTATCCTTGAGGATTTCTACTCGTAGTGTCACAGTAGTATTTATGATGTTGGCTTGCTCGTATCAAGGAAAGTATTTCATGAACGAGTAAGCTTTTCCTACCTAAAAAATTTTTGGACAATCAGTACATCTAACTCCACTGTCTTTGTCAGGCACAGCGATGGCGTACTCACCATGAGTCAGTGGCGATCGCATCGCAGTACCACAGGATCAATCGCATTGCTCCCTATCTGAACTTTCACTGTTCAATAGCTTTAAAATCTGTAGTGCCTATCCCGCATAGCTTAGAGCTTTTCTTAGTGCCATTCACCTCTAGCAGATTGTGTTTGACATAGGTAGCCATTCTTACCCATAGATACAATCTCTTGTAACTCTAAGGTGCGGCTGATTTTAGAGTGCAAGTTAACTAACCCAACTTTGATAGCTAGTTCTAAAGTCAAAGCTTCACTCTTCTGAAGGTCTTCAACTTTCTGTTTACTATTTTTAATTAATGTTTTTAACTGCTGTGCCGTTAACTCTATTCCAAATTTATCTTTAAATAAAACAGTCATCTGAGGTTGAGTCAAATGAGGTTGAATTGATAAAAGTAATATTAAAAAATCTCGCTGAACTTGTGTCAGCATGAATGCTTTATTTCCCATAAAAAAAGGTGCCTCTAAAGCACCTAGTAATATTTAGATATCTATCTATAAAATCTGTCCTAAATTAACTTCATAACCTCAATGGAGAGTAACTGAAGGGCTTCATGATATAGTTCACAGATATACGACAATAGTGACCCCTCATAGTTATCTTGGAAGTAATAGTGGTGGCGTAAGATTATCCAAGATTTATGAGAGTCTGTGCAGTAAAATTCAATAGCTGCTCTATGTAATGAATCTAAACCCCAGATAGCTGTTTCCAGGTCAGCAGAATCAAGCTGACCAAATAAACTATTACCTGGCTTTAGTTCACTTGAATTTCTATAGAGGCGAGGTAGGTATTGGTCAACAGAATCAAACTCTCCTTGGAAATATAAATCTAAGCATTCTTCTAAAGAGGATGAATCAATGTAGCTGGTAAGTTGAGTAGTCATAATTTATATCCTTATAATAATTAGTAAATTTAATAGTTAATAAATAATGAAATAATTAAGGGCTAACCCAACAATCAGTAATCAAATCTTTCCAATCTTTACTTTTGTGAGAACACTCTAGATAAGTTAACTGTTGTTCTCTAGAATTAGTAAGTATTGGGGAGTTAAGGTATTTAGAATCAGATTCAGCAATCACTTTTCTATTGGCGCTAAACCAATCTGAAATCTGTTCTTTTTGTCTAGTTGATAGAGATCCGTCATTCAGATATTCTTTAATAACTGGAGTCAGCCCATACTTATTCTTTAACTCTGCGTAACCCCTACCGTATGCTTTAGTGAACTTCTTACCTAAATTTGTTTTACTGATTTTAAATATCTTGGCTAAACTTCTGAGTGAATAACCCTGCTTGTAAAGTTCAAATGCTCTTTGAATTGTTTTATCAGTTGACATAAAAGTTTATTTAATTTGCTTTATTTGATTCTATTAATATAGGTTAAAGTTAATAGGATAAGGTGGGCATAGTACTGTGATATCTTGATAGCCTCTACGAGGCATTAGAGAGGGATGAATGAACTAGTAGTGGGCTTAATTTGATGCATTAAAAAACCTCCCTGTTAGAGGAGGCTTCTATTAATTAATTATTTGATTTAGGCTGTTTGAGTACTCTTTAATTTAGGGAATGAAATAACATTATCTGTTTTAGCTTTCTTGATTAATCTTCCAGTTTGATAAGCTTCAGCAATTGAACTGTTTAATTTACTAATTGTTCGCTGACTTACTGTAGCTGTAAACTCTTGTTCTAATTTCTTCTTTAACCAGAAGTGAGATTCAATTGGTGAGTTATCCACAATGTTGTTTATCACCCTCTCTGTAATGCTCTGTAAGTCAATAAAACTTACTTTGACCTTTGACCCAGGATACAGTTTTTTAGCGTTCTCATTGACCTCCTCAATGTAATTCTTAGCTTCCCAATTAATTCCTTTTGGTGAGGTAAAGATGAACTCAATTGATTTATTAGGATATTTTTCAATAGCCAGTTCAATATATTTTTTATCAGTTAGAGTAGCTTTTACATCCTGTTCTGAAAGTGTACGAGCTTTGAGTTCATAAACTTTAACTACTTTAGGTAAACGCTCCACAAAATCCCATCTGCGGTGTGAACCAGGATTAAAGGAATCAAGGATAGCAACCTCAAACTTGAAACCAACATTTGAGTAAGCAGCAAGTTCAATAAGTTGTTTTTGTAGGTCTGGTTCAATTACATGGGAGGATTGTTCTATCTCTTTCTTAATTGAAGTTTCAATAGCTATTGATCCAAGTGTTTGGAAATCTTTAGCAGTTTCGGTACTTCCTTGAACTAGGTAACTGTAAGCGTGTAAAAAATCCCCAACCCAAAGTGAGTTAATCTTACCTAGTGATATTCCATTTTGCTCTTTATATAGAATCTTGAAATTGGCTAAATTATTACCTTCTAATTTCAAAGCCTTACCAGGTAAGGATTCCAACGAGTCTTGTTTAACAGGACTCGTTGATTTAGCTTCAGGCGACCAATAATTAGCATAATCTTTAATATATAAACCTTTAGCTACACTTAGGTCAGACATAATATAGTAAGCGTTTTTACCATTCTTATCTGATACCCATTTAAGATTGTGTATGCGTGTTAGTCTACAAAGTTCATCAAGAATAGTAGAGTCAACTTCAGGTGCAATCGCTTCAATAGATGATTTCAATTTAGCAGTAGAATTTGAAGGAGAATTAATAGTAAGTGTCATCTTTGTAATGTAATATTTAGTATTATTATTTAAGGCGTTCTCTTAATCTTTCTATAAATATGATACTCACTACACTTAGGTAAAATGTAGGCAGCACTAATGCCTCCTATTTTTAGTAGGAGGCTGTTAGCTTAATTAAATTTAGTTGGGTTTAGTTACATTCAGAAAAATCAACAAAGTCACGTTGGAAGTCATTGTAGGAATCTTCCCAATTCTTGTCTAATTTAGATGGCTGAAAGAATAGATGACCAACTATAACTCCCAAACCAAAAGCAAATGAAAGTAAAGTAAAACTAATCAACGTAATAATCAAAGTTAAAATAGCAAGCATTTTAATATTCCTTATATGTTTTATTAATTAAAGGGAACCATTACAGTTCCCAATTATTCAATTTACTTTAATGGTTTTCTGATATCATCAGCTAGCAATCCAATAATGCCAGCTACCAAACCTAATTGATATACAGCAAAGTTACCTGGATATTTAGTGTTCTGTGATGTCCTTAGTGACTTGATAATTAGCTTATTGAACAAAATATCATTCAGCAATCCTAATAGGCTTTCACGGCTACCTACCATCAATCTGTGAGTTGGATCTATAGTTAGTCAGAAGGCTGTAGTTTGTTCACCTCTGAAATCAATAAGTGCGCGGTCAGTTATGTTAGACATAAATTTAAATTCCTTATTTAATCTTATGTACTAATATTACTCTTAGTTTAGTAGTAAAAGGTGGGCAGTTAATTTAATAGCAGACACCTGTAAAAATAGGTTTCAAATAATATGTAAATGCCCATATTTTGCATATAAAACTATTGACAATCGTAATAAAACGTAGTATAATAGTAGTATAAGGGTGAGGGAGGGAATACATAAACTCCAGCTAGATGCGCCTCAAAATGATCTAGCAACGATAGGGTCACAACATACCAACCTTATACTGCTAATGAGGGTTCAGTTTAAACAAGTCCACTCCGTCAATTTCTGGTACACCACGTTAAGTAAAACCAGCCACTAGCAGTTCAGGCTACTGCCAGAGAATTATTATCCACTCTCTTAATATTTGATAATTAAGCACTACCCCTGCGATAACTGGTAACAGTTCACTCCAGGGGTTTTGTAGTATATCTGCATTTAGGAGATCCATTAGAGGGTCTAAATATGGCTGCTATAGTATTAGGTTGTTGAAGGTAAATAGAGTGCAGGAAGCTCAAGCTGAAGGGAACTGAAACTGTGTTAACTTAAGCGCTGCGCTGGCAATAAGGGGAATAGGAATTACCTGCACATTTTAGATTTCTATACCTCAGCGTTCATAGAGGCGGGGTACTTCTGAGGAGCGTTTATAGTAAGGGTTATAAGTCTAGTACTGTAAATTCAGAACTAGACAAATAATCTAATTTAAGAGGACTGCAATGAGTCCTCTTTTTTTAATGGCTTTGCAGCACCTGCCAATGAGTTATAAAATATTAAGTTAATTTTCTAATTAATACAGCTATTAAAGCTTCTATTTTACTCTCAGATATAGATATTTCAGCGTCAACTTTTACAGAATAATCATAGCGATTGTAAGTTAAAGCCCCTACTTGATCTGTTTCAAACCAAGTAGCTTTAATCTCATAGCTCCATTTTTGGCCTTCTATCTCTTGAATTAAAAGAGCTAATAGATTATCTTCATTAGAAAAGTTTTCATCTACTACTAACTGTGATTCCTCATCATATATTATTTTTACTCCTAATGATTCAGACAAGGGGACAATTTTTAACTCTTTTGTTTTACCTGATAATTTAATGAGCTTTTGAATTAGTGTTATAGCATCCATAAACTTAAATAAAAAATGAGTTGATCACTTATAGTATACACCCTATAAGTTCTCTTTTTAATATTTAATAAGGCTATAAGATAACTAATACTGTGTTATCTTATAGCATGCGGCGCATGAGGGGGAAAGATGAACTATCAGACCTCAATATATAAGTTTAAGAGCAGTCCCATTCCTTTTGTATAATAAATACATTCTTATTTACAAGTCCTCCTCTTGGTGAATATAAATTACCCTTAATATAAATCCCTGTATTATTTTTAATTATTTTTTTACCTAGTAAAGTCCAAGAGTCACCAATACCATTCTTCCAATTAGGATGAATATTGTTTGGATTAGGGGCAGAAAGAATATGCGATTGATTACTCTTGGGAGCACAATTTAGCTTTGGTAGAGAACTTAAATTGGATTGGGTCTGTGTTAAACCAGGGCTGGAAATAGTAGTAGAAACTATAACGATACCTAAACCAATATTTTTTAGTAAATGTCTAAACATAAACTCCCCCAATAATCAATTGAATTTGCACACAATTTTAACCTCTACTAAAAGAAATTCATTCAGTATAAGCACTAATATTTAATAGCGGCAGAGTTTAAGGGAATTTTCAGCCTTTTCTTAAGTAAAATTATCTACTATTCAATAAACTAAATAAATAACTATAGCATAGTAATCAATACAGAAATATATAAAATATATCTACTATAATTAACTATTATAATTAATACATTATTAGTATAGATAAAGTGTTGTAAGCCTTGCTGTATATACTCTTCAGCCTATAATTTTCTTTACAACTTTTTTCTACACCTAATTTAAGAGGGTTGGGACAGTTTTCATATATAGAGACCTATATAAAAAGTATATATTTAATGGCTATTAAACGAGATAAAGGTATTTTACTAAACCTAACTGAAGAACAACATTCACTATTAGTAAAAGCAGCATTAGCAAAGGACAGCACACTATCTGCATGGTTAAGAAAAGTAGCTACCCAAGCTGCTAATAATTTATTAAATTAATGTGCCTAATTAATGTCACTTTAGTGTGGCCAATTGTATTACAATTTGTTATAATGGATAGTATAAAGAGGATAAGCTTTGCAAGGCTGAAAAGAGAGTTAGTTACTTTCCTTCCTTCCTCTCTTCTTAAATAACTAAACTTTTATATTTAACTTTAATATTTTATTTTAAAATTATGACAGCTACTAAAGTCAAGAAATCTGCTCCAGTTTGTAAAGGTTATATAATTTCAAGTTATAGAGTTATTAAATCTCAGTTAGATTTTGTTAATAGTTTCCTGGGTGATGTTAATGAAGATACTAGAACTTTATTCTGCCACATCTTAGTTAGTGTTATCATCAACATCAAGAAAATTGAATGGATTCCAGTATCCTCAACCTTAATTAAAAAGAAGATTCAGAAAGCAAGCTGGAAGGCTTTACAAGAATTAGGTTTAATTGAAGTAACAGACTACTCCCATGAAAATGGGTTATCTAGAGAGTTTAAGGTCACTGATATTATACTAGACCGCTTCCTAGAGTTATCTAATTTATCCCCTGAGGAAATTATTAACAACACCAAATATAATTTATTCACTGGTAGAAAATCTGATAGCAAATTGACTAACCAAAAGTATGATGAAAATAGAAATGAGGAACCTATATTAATCACCAGTGCAATTGATTTAATAAAGAAAGGTTTCTTTAATATGAAGGCTATTGAAGTGCATCTAGCTGATTTGAAAGCTGAAGAAAATAAAGCTGCTGAAGAATATGGGCAATATTCTAAAGAACATAAGAAAGCTAAAGCAAGATTTATTAATGATGATCATTGCTTTAAAGCTATCCTCAACCAATCTCCTGTTAGAATTAGTGAAGATATATGGTGCTACAGCCCTGCTTACAGAGTTCAAATGAGTGGAAGGGTTAGTCACATCTTGGGAGGTTTACAATCTGCTAGTAGAAGAATGAAGGGCGCTGCTTATATGGGAATACAAGATTTAAGAAATTACGATTTGAAAGCTTCTCAGGTTAGTGGATTAATTCAACAATTTAAATTAGCTAAGTTAGATGCCAGTTGGTTAGAAAACTACAGGGATAGTCCTAGTGCTAAAAAAGACTATGCTGCTCAAGTTGGTGTTAGTATAGATTGCTGGAAGAAGTGCCTCTGTGCCTTAATGTTTGGAGCTTATGTATCACAACTGCTAACGATCGCACTAAAGGTAAGCTGAAGGACTTAGAGGGTACAGTAGAAGGGCAACCTAAACAGAAGTTGAATGCAGTAATGGATTCCTTATTTGAAGAAGCTGATGGTGATATTGAATTAGCTTTAGAATATATAGCTAAATTTAATCAAGCTGTAGCTCCTTTAAAAGTTGAGGTTGATAAGTGGCACACCTGGTTACTAAAGACATGGGTAATCAAAACAGGCTACTTAGCTAAAAATGGTAAGCGTTATCTAGAAAATCCCACAGGTAAAACCCTTTGTATAACTGACTTAGAAAAAGATTATCCACTTTGGAAAGTAAAAGCTATGGTTTCTGCTTTTGTTCTTCAAGGTCAAGAATCCTGCTTTATTCATAACCTGACTTTGACAAGTATAGAATATGACTTTCAGGTTATAAGTAATGAACATGATGGTTTGATTTGCTTGGGTTCTATACCTGTTGAGGCAATTGAAAAGGCTGCTGCGCTGTCAGGCTTAAAAGGAGCCATCTTAGAAGAGAAAGCTCTTGAAGGTATGGATGTGATAGCAGAACTTATAGAGAGAGAAGATAGTTCAGGAGAATTAGAAGTAGAGGAACTACTAGCTTATTTCTAAAGCTGAAGATTAGTTAGCACCCCTGCGGGGAATTAAAGGGTTGGTTGAACTTAGCTTCGCCAGCCTTTTTTTCAATTTTCTTAGGCAATAGGTAATAGAGGAGAAGAAGATAAGAAGTAAGGAAAAGTAGGTAACTAGACAAAGAAGGAAAGGTATAAGAAGTAAAGTATTAGTATAGGTGATTATAGTAAACCAGCTATAACCTATACTGGGTATACTTTACAGCCCCTAAAATTGCTTCGTTTTAACTTGTAAATTACCCTTATTTCAGGCACCTGTAATTAAGAAATCTGTAGTGCGATCGCTACCAGTAGAAATCTGAATTGTGCAGCAATCCTCATACCCTCTCAACGCCGTAGGCTATAAGACAACACAGTAATAGCTACCCCAGTCTATAGTATTCTACCCAACAGGGTGGGCTGAAACCAGGATGTCTTAATTCAGTAGACTTACTAATGAAACTGTATAGAATCGCTTATATAGTTGATTAATTATACAAGGGTACTGTTATGTTGGAAAAGAGAAAAGAAGCTATTAAGAAGTTATACCAAGCTTTTAATTTACTATATGAGGTTCACTCATTAACTGAAGAGTATGTTATGTCACCTGATAATAGAGAATTTTGGGTTAGTTTAGAAGATACTATTAAAAATATTGAGAATCATATAAGTGATATAGGACTGGTTGATGGATTTAATTTTAAACCCATTGGAGAAAATGGTAATTTTTATCTAGACACTGATGAAGTAGAAAAATTTATTAACTCAAAAGTTAAGTCATCAACTCAGCAGGTGGCTGTAACAACTATTAAAAGTAATCATAATAGACCTGACTAAAAAGCCCACCACAGCGTCTATAAATCAAATAAGGTATGTACACCCCTTTATGAGTAGAACACTTGTGAAGGGGTTTACTGTCACTACCAAGTAGTATTTATACTTAGTGAACTTTGGGCGGCACTTACATATATAGGGAGAATATAGAGGACAACTACTGTATAAGACATAAGGGAGATAACTACAGTAGTAACCAATAAGTAAACTGAATAATCCTACTACCCTTTTGAACCCTAAAGAAATCACAGGAGCAGATAACTAAATCTCAGTTTTCTAGTTTAATTTACTTAATACCCTAACCATTAGGTTTACTAACCTTAGTAGACTCATAAAGAAAAGTGATTGAATACCCCTTAATGATAGAAACCTTTTTGTTAAGGGAACTTGAGTAGACTTCCTGTTTTGAGTATTCCTGATTAATCAGGGTAACTAAATCAGCCACCTTCCTACAGGCCGCTAGGAGGGTCAACATAGTACTGCTGCTACGCTTCAGGTATATTTGTGTAATAGAAAATACAGGCCACTCCAGGGTCAATATAACTCTAGTTCTGTAATTTTAGAACCTGATAAATTCAGCATAAGCATATAATTTACCTGTATTATTCTCCCTAAAGTGTGTTCATTAACTTGTAGGGTAAATTAGCAGATAAATTGTTTTACACTTTTTCTGGTTAAAAGAATAATTAACCCACCATATTAATTTCCTTTTTTCTCTTCACCCTCTACAGGTTCATTTACTTCTATTTTATTTATTTGATTTTCTGGGTTAACAGGAAATAAACGTTGCCAGATTGCATTATCCATTCTTTTAACAACGGTTCCAAAAAAATTAATCTCCGCGCCCTCTGGTAGTTGAGAAAGCAAACCTTCTAAATCCTTAGCATTCATAATGACTACTTTTGTTTGGTTAATATTTGTATTAAAGTTCAGGCAGCACAGGTCTTTTAACACTCCCTAAATAATGCTCATAAAGCATTTTAATGCTATGCCCTGTGATAGCAGCAGTCTCCTGAATAGTCATTCCACTATCAATGCAATGGCTAGCAAAAGTATGCCTAGTTTGATATAGATTTCTATGCGCTATACCTAATGTTTTGAGGGTAATTTTCCAACACCTTTGAGAAACATTATGGTCATCTATGCATAAACCTGTTGGAGAAGTAAACACTAAATCTTCAACCCTCCCTTTGGGTCTTCTGACTAGCATTTTGTAAACCGCATTATTTATTGGAACGATTCTGTACTTAGTATTCTTGGTAGTACGTCTCTCTCGTACATTTGTCTTACCTTTGTAGCGGCCTAAAGTTTCATAGATATGTAGTTCCCTTTTAACTAAATCTACATCTCGCCAGAGCAGCCCAATAGCCTCAGAAGTCCGAGTTCCAGTATTAAACAGGAGTAAGATAAAGTCGTAGTAATGGGAGTAGTGCCTATCTTCTTTAAGGTGATTTAATATCTGGGCAACTTCTACTTTTGTAAAAGGTTTAGCTTTAGGTTTTTCACCAACTCTAACTTTTATTTCCCCAAATAAATCTTTTCTAATTACTTGAAGTACAGCTAAATATCTTTTTTTAGAACTAGGGGCTAACTTTCTAACTTCAGTTAGCCACTTCATAAATGCCTTAGCATCTGCTGAGGTTTTAATTAGCTTTTTATATGCCTTCAAAGACCCAAGAAGACCAATATCAGCGCTGTTATATCTGTCCTCTATTCTCTGCTCTAACATCTGTATTAGAGGAGGGAACCTGGACTCAGCAGGTTTAACTCCGCCACCATTACCACTATAAATTATGCCCTGTAACCAAAGATTATACTTAGTAAGGGCAGTATCAAATTCACCTATTAAACAGTCCTGGTATATTAATTTACCACAGTAGGATAATCTAGCTTTCTCTTCAGGATTATCCCAATGGCCCCAAGTTAGGGAGTAGTCTTCATCTCGATGAGTCCATCTGAGTAAGCATTTCTTACCATTTTTCCTAACCTTCAGTTCTTTCATTGTCCTATGCAAGTTTATGCAACTTTGCTAAGACAACCTATAGGAAACTAACGTAAGAATAAGCTTTCTAGGGCTTTTGTCCTCAATGCCATTGAGGTGCGCTACCAACTGCGCTATAACCCCTTAAAATCCATTACATATAATCTCTTGATTCCTAGTACCTTGTCAAGCTTTTTGTAGAAACTAATTTTAAATATCTCCTCTACCACTCAGCACTCACAACGACACTTGCAACAAGTAGGTCATACAGTGCCCCATCAAAAAGTAAACTACTAACATAGCAGCAGCAGCGAGAGCTACCAATGTACCAGCCAACATCAGAGAAAATTCTTTGCTCTCGTAGGCTTTTTCCATTAAGTGTAGCGACCATGCTACCAGGGCTACATCAAAAAGTAAAATAGGAAGCAACATATTTTTTAATATTTGTTAATACTTGTAAAATAATATTAACACCCTTTTTCGGAAGTGTGTCTAACCTAGGATAGATGCCATTCGCTGGGAAGTTGTGGATCAAGATAATGTTCTTACTGGCACATTGCGATCGCGCAAATAATTTTTAATTTCTGCTACGCTTAATTGTCCGTAATGTAATAGAGATGCCAGTAATGCTGCTTCAGCCTTGCCTTCGGTGAGAGCGGTGTAGATATGTTCACAATTACCTGCACCACCAGAAGCAATAACTGGAATTTCTACAGCGTTTGCAATAGCCCGTGTGATCTCGATGTCATACCCGGCTTGGGTTCCATCAGCATCCATACTTGTTACCAGCAGTTCTCCAGCCCCGCGTTTTTCAACTTCTAGTGCCCACAATAGGGCATCTAAGCCTGTATTTTCTCTGCCACCTCGCACATACACATCCCACCCTGGATTTTCCGGGTTATTTCTACGTCTGGCATCAATAGCAACAACTATGCACTGATTACCAAAGCGATCGCTAGCCCGATTAATTAAGTCTGGATCACGCACCGCCGCAGAATTAATACTAACCTTATCTGCGCCGGCTCGTAACAAAGCTTTAACATTTTCTAAGGATTGGATGCCACCACCCACAGTTAATGGAATAAAGACCTGTTCAGCAGTCCGGTAAACCACATCTAAAATAGTAGCTCGGTCTTCATGAGTAGCTGTAATATCCAGAAATACTAACTCATCAGCACCGGCTTCGTTGTAAACCTTGGCCAACTCTACTGGATCGCCCGCATCTTGGAGATTGACAAAGTTAACTCCTTTTACAACCCGTCCCGCGTTCACATCTAAGCACGGTAAGATTCTTTTAGATAACATAATAACTTTTGTACTTCTGGATAATTGACCGGAATTTAAATTTTAAATTGGCGTGGGTATTCTCAAACTAAAATTTTCACAGTAATGGGGCATTGGGCATTGAAAAGAGGCAGAGGGGCAGGGTGCGGGGGGCTGAGGGGAAAATTATTCTCCCTGCTCCCTGCTCCCCCTGCTCCCCCTGCCTCCCCTGCCTCCCCTGCCTCCCCTGCCCCCACTCCCTACTCCCTAGTCCCTTAAAAGTTGATAGCTGAATTATGGCGATAATCTCCTCGAAAAAACAGCCTCCAGAACCCAACGGAGAACCAAAGCAGCGTCGAGAGTCGGCGAAAGCACCATCCACAGAAAATATTTTGAAGCCTGAAGCTGCTATTGATGAACAAGAACAGCAGGAAGAAGGGATTCGACCGCACCGATTTGCCGATTACATTGGGCAAAAAGATTTAAAGGATGTGCTAGATATTGCCATTAAAGCAGCTAAGTCTCGTGGTGAGGTACTGGATCACTTGCTGCTATATGGGCCACCGGGATTGGGCAAAACCACAATGGCAATGATATTAGCATCGGAAATGGGGGTAAATTACAAAATTACCAGTGCGCCAGCCCTAGAACGTCCACGGGATATTGTCGGGCTACTGGTGAACATGAAACCAGGGGATATTTTATTTGTGGATGAAATTCATCGCCTCTCGCGGATGACTGAGGAAATTCTGTATCCGGCTATGGAAGATTATCGCTTAGATATTACTATTGGTAAGGGTTCCAGCGCTCGAATTAGAAGTTTGCCACTGTCAAAGTTTACTTTAGTGGGAGCTACAACCCGTGTAGGTGCTTTAACTTCACCACTGCGCGATCGCTTCGGTTTAATTCAGAAACTCCGATTCTACGAAGTTGACGAACTGACTCAAATTGTACTGCGAACCGCTCAATTACTCAAAACCCCCATTACAGAAGATGGTGCTACAGAAATTGCCCGTCGTTCACGCGGAACACCACGGATTGCTAATAGGCTACTTAAGCGAGTACGTGATTATGCAGAAGTAAAGTTGTCGGGAGAGATTACTGAAAGCATTGCATCTGAGGCATTGCAACTATTCCAAGTAGATCCTTGCGGTTTAGATTGGACAGACCGCCAGATGCTAAGTGTGATAATTGAACAATTTAATGGTGGCCCTGTGGGGTTGGAAACAATGGCTGCTGCCACAGGTGAAGATACCCAAACAATTGAAGAAGTATATGAACCTTACCTCATGCAGATTGGATATTTAACTCGAACTCATCGTGGAAGGATGGCGACAAAGGCAGCATATAAGCATTTGGGATTCACGCCCCCTAATGAACAATTGTCATTATTGTAAATTGGGCATTGGGCAATTCAATTTTGGATTTTGGATTAAATTTCAATCTAAAATCTAAAATTCTTGCTCCCCTGCTCCTCACGTTCAAGATAGATACAGGTAAACCTAGATGATTAAGTTGATTGGTATTTTTCTCAGTGTGTTGCTTGTGTTTGCCTGGGGTACACCAGTCATGGCACAATCTCAACCACCCATTACTCAAGAACAGTTAAAACAAGGTGATGAGTGGGCAAATCAAGCGTTTACAGCGACCAATCAAGGTGATTTCGCTACGGCTGAAACTTACTGGACAAAGATTATTGAACAATTTCCGACGAATGCGGGGGCGTGGAGTAATCGGGGAAATTCGCGGGTGAGTCAGAATAAGTTACAAGAGGCGTTGACAGATTATAACAAAGCCATAGAACTAGCACCAAATGTCACCGATCCTTATTTAAATCGGGGGGCGGCATTGGAAGGGTTAGGAAAATGGGAAGATGCGATCGCAGATTATAATCATGTTCTAGAGCTAGATCCTAAAGATGCGATGGCGTATAACAATCGGGGTAATGCCAAAACAGGTTTAGGAAAATGGGAAGATGCGATCGCAGACTACAAAAAATCTAATGAGATAGCCCCAAATTTTGCCTTTGCCCGTGCTAATTACGCCCTCGCTCTTTATGAAACTGGTCAAAAAGAGCAAGCAATCCGCGAGATGCGAAATATTGTCCGTAAATATCCCAGGTTTGCTGATGTGCGTGCCGCCCTCACAGCTGCATATTGGGTAAATGGAGAACAAGGCGAAGCCGAAAGTAACTGGGTAGCAGCTTATGGACTGGATAGCCGCTACAAGGATATCGACTGGGTAACAAATATCCGTCGTTGGCCTCCAAGCATGGTAGTGGCTTTAGATAAATTCTTGAAAATCAAATAATAAAGGCATTGATTATGACTCATTTTGGCATCATCTGTCCTGGTGCAGCAACTGGCCCCCTCAACACTATGCTTCCCTTGGGGCAGGAACTTCAACGGCGTGGGCATCGCGTCACCCTCTTCGGCTCACTCGATACTCAATCTAAGGCACTGGCAGCAGGAATAGAATTCCAAGCAATTGGTGAAAAAGATTTTGTTCCTGGCTCAACAGCAGAAACCTTTAGCAAATTAGGCCAACTGCGTGGATTGGCTGCATTTCGATACACCATTGATCTGCTGAAGCGTGTTTCATCTGTGACACTCCAAGATGCTCCAGCAGCAATTAAAGCAGCAGGTGTAGAAGCTTTGCTAGTAAACCAAAGTTCAGTAGAGGGAGGGACAATTGCCGAGTTTCTGAAAATTCCTTTCATTACTGTGTGCAGCGCTGTGGTGCTGAATCGAGAACCTAGCGTTCCTCCTTTTTTCACCACTTGGAAGTATAGCCCATCTGCGTGGGCACGTTTACGCAACCAAATAGGTTACACCTTACTTAATAGTGTTGTCAAACCACTTGAAGATTTGATTAATGAATATCGTCGAGAGTGGAAATTACCCCTGTATTCTAATCTTAAAGATAGCTACTCTCCACTGGCTCAAATAAGTAATGCACCTGCTGAATTTGAATTTCCCAGGGAAGAATTAGCTCCTTGGTTCCATTTCACCGGAAGTTACCATACTTCAGCTAGTCGAGCAACTGTTTCTTTTCCTTATGAAAAATTGACGGGTAAACCGTTAATTTACGCTTCGATGGGGACATTGCAAAATCGTTTGATTTGGGTTTTTCAGACTATTGCTTCAGCTTGTGAAGATTTGGATGCTCAGTTGGTGATTTCTCTGGGAGGTTCTGCTAAACCAGAATCACTGCCAGACTTGGCAGGAAATCCTTTAGTAGTCGAGTATGCACCTCAATTAGAAGTGCTGGAAAAAGCCACCCTCATGATTACTCATGCGGGAATGAATACAACAATGGAATGCGTGAAAAAAGGAGTGCCAATGGTGGCAATCCCAGTTGCCAATGACCAGCCTGGAGTAGCAGCGCGTATCGCTTGGACAGGAGCGGGTGAGCTTGTCACCCTCAAAAAACTGAATGTTCCCACATTGAAAAATGCTATTAAGCGCGTGTTGACAGAAGAATCTTATAAACAGAATGCTCTCAGATTACAAGCAGCTACTCACGCGGCTGGGGGAGTAAGTCGAGCGGCTGATATTATTGAGCAGGCTGTATCTACAGGTAAGCCTGTCTTGGCTTAAATACAATAATCAGAATGAAGTTGATGATGAACTCCGACTCGTTTTATCAGTTCCAATTTCCTGACCGGATTCTTTGAACATCATTATAAAAAGCTGACTTCAATTCGTATCCGAGTAGCTGTTTTAGTTTAGGGCTAGCACGATCTATAACTTCTTGCTGCATATCATCCAATGGGTTTTTGAAAGGACGCACAAACTTAGGAGCATAGTTGCCTAGAATCGATACTCTTGGTTTTTGAGAGGAGTTGACAGATGTATCATGCCAGCAAAGACCGTGGGAGATTACTACTGAGCCAGCTTTTCCAGTTACTTTCTCAGCAATTTTTGAAAAGTGTGCTAAGTCAGGGGGACTGCAAAGCTTCTGGCTACCAGGAGCGAAAACAGGAGCGCCATTCTCCTGTGTGAAATCCTCAACCATCCAAATTACTTGAATCTCCATCACAGGATAACTTGGAAAAGGTGGTTTCATTGTCCAATAGGGATAGTCTACGTGTACCCCCATATTTGTTGCACCAGGATTAAGTATGTGAGCCGAGAAAGTTCCGAGAGTCATATCTTTCCCCACAATGGTTTCAATGACTTCGATGACTGTTGGGTGCTGCACCATTAACTCGAAGATTTTCCCCTTATAGATTAAGCCATATATTCGTTCTCTTTGGTCATCAAGCAATACTTTTCCTAGAGGCTTTTCTTTCTCAGCAATTTCGAGAACAAGCGATCGCGCTTCTTCAGACTGTACTGGACTTAATAATTCAGGAATTAAGACATAACCTTTTCCTTGAATAATTTCTTCTACCAAACTTACAACATCTTTCATGGTAAATGCCTCCCTAGATATCATATTCTCAAAGTCTTTAAATTTAGTAGTGCTAAGTAACTCTTCCTCATCTGCTTCGTTTTACTCAGAACTGTTTCGGTTAACTCAAGCTAATCTCAAAGACTGGCTGATTTTGCAAGCGCTTCCCCTTTACCACCATCTGCACGCCACCTGCTGGACTAAATAGCAAACCCTTACGTACTGGCTTCACTGGTTTACTATCAGCCAATTCCATTTGCCAGCGAGACAGCACTGTTGCCAAAACCAGTTTCATCTCAAACAAGGCAAATGCCATGCCAATACAGCGACGGTTCCCACCACCAAACGGTAAATACTCATAGGGAGAAAATTGCCGTTCCAGAAAACGCTCTGGCTTAAATTGCTTCGACTCAGGATATAAATCTTCTCGATGATGGGTCAAATAAATAGAGGGAATTAGTATAGTCCCAGTCTCAAAGTTGTATCCCCCAATTTGTAGCGGTGATTTGACTAATCGATTTAGTGCCGACATTGCCACTGGGTAAAGACGTAGTGTTTCAGAACAGACGGCATTCAAATAAGGCAATCGGAAAATAGCGTTTGCATCTGGTTTTTCACCCAAATTATCTAGTTCTTGCAGCAGTTTTTCCCGTACCTGCGGCTGATGATGAATCCAGTACAGCGCCCATGATAAGGAAGTTGCAGTAGTTTCGTGACCCGCCACTAATAAAGTCATCAGTTCATCACGTAATTCCAAGTCTGTCATCGGCTCTCCCGCTTCATCACGAGCAGCCATCATCAAAGATAAAATATCAGTCCCAGATAGATTGGGTTGTGCTTTGCGTTCTTGAATCTCGGCGTAGATGAGTTGATCGATTTGCTCTCGTAAACGCAAGTATTTACCCCAAGGACTCCACGATCCTAAATCCTGTCGCAGTGATGGGAAAACAAGTAAAATTGTTCTTAGTAAAGGGATTTTGGGATTCAGGATTGCAATTAGGAGTTCGTTGAGTTTCTTGTAACGTGGCCCATCTTCTAGACCAAATACAGCCTTCAAAATCACTTGAAAAGAGATTGCTTGCATAGACGGCAGAACTGCAAAGGTTTCTTCAAGCTGCCACTGGCTACTCACTTGCTCCGTGATCTCACGGATTAACTCGCCATAGGCCAGCATCCGTTCCCCGTGGAAGGGTGGTGTCAACAGCTTCCGTTGTCGCTGGTGAGGCTTTCCATCTAGCGCCAGTAATGATTGCTGTCCTAATAACGGCGCTTTAATCCCTGCTGGTTCACCAGAATCTAACTGTTTTGGATCTGTAGTAAAAATCTGCTGAATTGCCTGGGGATTGCTAACGAAGACTTGAGGAGCAAAATTTGATCCAAGTTGAAGGGTGAAGATATCACCATAACGTTTAGTACAGGCTTCCATGTATTCTAAGGGATTAGTAAGCCACTGATACATCTGTATCCAAGGGTGAGTTTGAGGCCCGTTAGGTAGTTTAAGTGCAGACATTGTTATTAATTTCCTAATGCTTGCGGCAAGATTGTTATTAGCCAGTCATCCATACATATGTAGCTTGATTAATCTTAGAACATAGATCGGGGAGATGAACTCACCAACTCTTGAATCTGATTTGGGGTCAATTCCTGCACATTAGGCAAAACTACTGCTGCTCCTGCTGCTAGCAGTGTCTCACTGTATGCATCACTACGCGATGCTGTTTCTTGGACATGGGGCGGTAAAACTCCTACACCAATCCAAGTCCGAGAAGAATCTAGACCTCGCGCTCTTTCTACAGTATACATATCTGCTACTGTATCTCCCACATAGACGATTGCTAATCTTTGCTCAATTCCATTATCTAATTCACGAACTGTAGCAAAAAGTCCAGTAGGGTCTGGTTTACCTGGTGCGTCTTCCATCGCAATCAACACCGGAGATTGCAAACCCAGGCGTTTTTCCAATACATAGTTAGCAGAAGCACGAGTTGCACCGCTAAAAAATCCCCAAGCAATCCCAGCTTGGGTAAGTTGTTCTAAATAGCTAGGTTGTAATAATAAAGGTTCATTACAGATATACCCAGTAAAATTATTTGGGTCTATTCCACGGTAGCGGGATTGAAAAAAAGCCACGATCGCACTGTAATCTAGTTGCAGTTGTTCGCGGCTTTGTTGTTGAGTTTCAAAGTAGCGGTAAATTAATTCTTGCGATGCTTCCCAATCGTTATTCCACACACCTTCAGACTTGAGTTGGTCAATATCTTGTGGGGTTGGCCGATATGCTTGGGTAGTAAAATATTCTACGGTATCTGCGATCGCACGGCGATAAGAACCGCTAACATCGCGCACAACGCCATCAATATCGAAAATAGCGATCGCTTTTGTAGGAGTTTGTGGAGTCATGGGTAGAGAGGAAAAGAGTTTTATAGAACCCATTTGATATCTTTTAGGGGAAGCAGATTTATCCCCAGATTATCACCAAAATCCAATTTGAACTCTCAGCCAAACCATCAAAAGCTGAAAAAGAAACTACTGGAAAATCTGGCTTTGGCGTAAACTCTGCACGTACTCCACCAGGGTTTTGGTTTGATTGGGTGCATAGGTAATCTTGCCACCATTAAAATATTTGTCTTCCAGCGCTTTAATATTCTGCGCCGCTTTATAAGCTGCTTCTAGAACCTGAAGCTGCCTACGATTCAACCATTGATTCCATTGATTAAGATTGAGTGGATTGAAATTCATCTGTTTAGGTTGAAATTATTAATCATTGTTTGATGGTAGCTAGACCCCCTATCCGTAGGGGCAATTCATAAATCATTGGTGTCAACTTAAGCTAAAAATAGCTTATCCCACAGACGTTTTACCCCCCTTAATCCCCCCTTTATAAGCTACGGTGTACACACAAGTAGAAGTAAACTACTAGGGGAAGGGATTTGAGGGGGCAAATGAGAGTGGAAAATCCAATAAGAATTCATACTCAACTCTGGTCAGGAAAAGCATTTGGCGACCCAAGGTTGATAAAAAGGGGGCAGCATTGTACGAAGCAATCGGAAAACATCAATCAGTCAGCGTCCGTCAAATAAGTAGAAACAGAGCAGAACAAGTAGCCTACTACCGCTTTTTGGAGAATGAGAACGTCACAGTAGGGGAATTAATCCGAAGCCTCAGCGACCACTGCATATTGCAGGTAGAAAGAAAACATGTATTAGCAATAAGTGATACTAGCGAAATTAATTTGCAGTCTCATGTAGGCAGGTTGAAAGCAGAGGGTCTAGGTGTAGTGGGAAACAACACAGATGTAGGATTTTATATTCACCCAACCCTAATATTGGATGCAGAAAATGGATTTCCCTTGGGGATAAGCACAGTACAACTGTGGACTAGAGACATCAACCATGCGGATAAGCACGAACGAAAGTACCAGAAATTGCCGATATTTGAAAAGGAATCATATAAGTGGCTGCGTTCGGCAACGGATACTCAGCAATGTTTAAGTGCTGGTGATGCCAAAGTGGTAACTCATATCGCCGACCGAGAAAGCGATTTATATGAGGAATTTGCTACTGTCCCAAATCAAAACAATCATGTATTGGTAAGAGCGCGTCAAGACCGTCGCCTTGCAGGACAGACTCAATCACTTTATACGTATTTAAACCAACAGCCTAGCGAGGGAACTTATACCGTGGATGTCCCCGCAGATCCACGTCTTGGTAGAACGGCAAGGGAGGCATTATTAATCGTTCGCCGTGCGGTAGTGAAAATTCAGCCTCCAGATAAATTGAATTCCCAAGATTATCCTGCCAGTGTGACCCTTTATGCAGTTGAAGCCGTTGAAGTCAACCCACCCAAAGGTCAAGAACCGATTCATTGGCGATTATTGACTACTCATCAAGTCGTTTGTTTAGAACAAGCGCTCTGTGTCATTAGATGGTACACATGGCGATGGCAAATTGAACAACTGTTTGCCACTCTCAAAACTGCCGGATTAAATCTCGAAGCTACGCAATTAGAGTCGATTGCTGCCATCCAGCGACTAACTGTGTTGGCTTTGTCAGTTGCTGTCCAAATTTTACAACTGATTCAGGGACGGGATAATCCTGATTTGCCTGCAACTATTGCCTTCTCGGATGAACAACAGCAATGTTTGTCTGCGATGCCTGCGGCGGGCTACGCCTACGCACCAACAATAGATGGAAAAACTCGACTTCAACAAAATCCCTATCCTCCTCATTCCCTATCTTGGGCTACTTGGATTATTGCTCGACTTGGTGGTTGGTCTGGTTATAGGTCTCAAAAACCTCCAGGAATTATTACTTTAGTTCGTGGACTTTATCAGTTTGAATCCACCTTTCTTGGCTGGAAACTCGCTCTAGGTCTACTTGTGTGTACACCGTAGCCCCTTTACAAGGGGAGGGTTAGGGTGGGGTAACGCGGATCGGGATGAGAAGCCAAAGAATTGAATATCAGGTTTTGACAAGGGTTTCACGTTAAGTTGACACCAATGTTCATGAATTGCCCCTACGAAAGATGTGTTTTTTTATCAATGTGTAAGTCCTAAAATTAAAGAATATAGGACTTACGCATTGACAAAAAGAATCATCTATGAAGTCTAGATAATGCCATCACTGCTAAGGTTTGCAAAAATATGCTCACGTACAACTAACGTGAACATATTCCGTTGTACTTCGTACCAATTGCTAATTATTTTTTCAGGCCGTATAAACTCCAATCTAATAAAAGCTTGAAGTGAACAAAATATGTGAGTCTTGATTGCATAGGTATCCCTAACCATGAACCGACAAATTCCACATACTTGTTTTATGGCTCGATGAAAGGTTTCAATTCCCCAATGGGTATCATGAATTGTGATAAATTCATTTCTAGTTATATCCTTGATTCTTTCCTCATCTGGAACATACAAAATATAGTGCGGAGCTGGAGACGCTCCGCCTCCGGTCTATAGTCTTCTTTCTTGAAGTCTTTCCTAAACAACTTTATAAATCCAAATTCTTTCAGATAAGTTCTTAATCCTGACTCTGGAATCACCAGAGTACTTACCTGGCAATACTTATGTGGCTCATTTGAGACAGTTCTGTTTTTTTCAATCCCGAATAGAAAACCCAATTTATGGTTTTTTAGAAATTTTAAATTTTCTACTCCTGAATACCAACTATCTCCTGTTACTATTCTTGGTTTAACTCCCCAGTTTATTATTTCACTCACCATTTCTCGAAAATAATCGTTTTTTGTTTTTCCCTCCTTTTTGTCATATATTCTGTAGTTTATTGGTACTGAGTTGCCATTAATATCGCTGTAATATAAAGTGATTAGATTTAAACCAATAATAGTTTTATGGGCTTTTCCTGACCAAAAATAACTGATTAATTCGGCATTTTTTGGGTCGCTGTAAATCTTTTCTATTACTGTATCGTCTACACTTACAGCATTTACGGCTGTTATGAGGTACAGTAGCAGCAACTAGCAAACCAGTTTCTTAAATGTTGAGGATTTATTAAGTCAAGTGCAACTGAGATGAGTTTATCAACCATTTCTGTTGTAGTTGGAGAAAAACTGCGTAAAAAAGATTTAAGTTGTGACCACCATAATTCAATTGGATTAAAATCGGGAGAATATGAGGATAAACAAATAACTTTTGCACCTACAGCTTCAATCATTGGCACAATTGAGTCTAGTTTATGTGCGGATAAATTATCCATCACTACTACTGCACCTGACCATAAATTTGGCACTAAAAACTTCTCAACAAATAATTCAAATGCAATGCCATCCATTGAATTATTCATTGTCATTAATGCCACTACTTTTGTAATACTAATTGCTCCAATTACTGTAACTTTTGAGCCTCTATAAAAGGGGTTGAGAGAGTAGGCTCTTGTTCCCATTTGTGAACGAGCATGAGTCCTCGTTAATCCAAGTAGAACACCAGTTTCGTCCAAAAATACTAAATTTTCTGGCTCTATATGTTTGACTTCTTCCCAATAATCTAATCTTAAATTCAGAACTCAATAGTCCCCGCTTGGGTACTCCGCTTTGTTTTTTTTTACGATTTAATCCTAATTTCTGTAACGCACGACACATTGCACTTTGACCTACCCAATTGCCAGTCTTGTCTGCAAATAATTCACACAACTCTATCAATGTTGCATCTGGATGTGATTCAACTAATTCTCTCAACTCTATGTCAGCATTTGTTAGATTACTAAATTGTGGCTTTCCTCGCGGCTTGGATTGTAAATTTCCTTCAAGTTTTTGTTGCTTTACAAGCTTTTGAACTAAACTTTTTGAGACGGAAAATATGTTAGCTACTTTTCTGATTGAGATGTTTTTTTGAAGATGTGCTGCAACTATTTTTTCTCGAAGATCGACAGAGTATGACTTCATTTAAAGGTATTTATATTTTAATTTATTGTACCTCATAACAGACGCAAGTGCTGTATGCTTATGGATGATTTAGCTCCTGAACTACTTGCTTATCTCGGAGATTGACAGAAGCTGTTTACGGACGCTATCGCTTCCGTTATGGATGGAAGAAACAAAATTAAGATGCACCAAAAAAAATTACACTTTTATTGTGTCCTGAAAGTTTTGACCGATCCCCCAATGGTGCTTTATCGCCCGTACAGAAGCTTGGTTCTGGGTTGAGACGGTTATAAGATTGGTGAAATGGTTGCTGCCATTATCCCGTTTAGGAGACTGTATTCATCCGTCAACCCAGGTCAGGACACACCTCCAATTGCTAGTATGACTCCGCATTCGTGAGGAAGCCTTTGATGATGAAAACACCAAAGTCCAAATCCCGTTTCCATCAACCAAGAACAAATAAAACTTCTGACTTAAGACCAATCAACCCAAATGCAGCGGGTATTGATATAGGTTCAGAATTTCACGCTTGTGAGCGTTCCAAAAGATAGAGCCTCCGAAAGTGTCAGACGTTTTGGCTGTTACACTGCTGACCTGTATGCTCTAGCTGATTGGTTAGCTCTTTGTGGAGTGAAAACTGTAGCAATGGAATCAACGGGGGTATATTGGATTGCGTTGTTTCAAATCTTGGAGACAAGGGGCTTTGAAGTTAAACTTGTCAACGCCCATCACGTTAAAACATTGCCTGGACGTAAAACTGATATTTTAGACTGTCAATGGTTGCAACAATTACATAGTTACGGATTGTTGTCTGGTTCTTTTCGCCCACAAGACCAAATTTGTGTATTACGGAGTTATATCCGCCACCGAGATAATCTCATCAAAAGTGCTTGTGTTCACATTCAACGGATGCAAAAAGCTTTAACCCAGATGAACGTGCAACTGCATAAAGTTGTTAGCGATATCACTGGTACTACTGGTATGGCAATTATTCGAGCTATTGTTGAAGGAGAAAGAAATCCACAAATTTTGGCAGCTAAAAAGCATCACCGCGCTAAACGCTCAGAAGCAGAAATTGCCGCCGCCCTGAATGGTGATTATCGCAGTGAGCATGTCTTTGTACTCCAACAAGAACTACAACTTTACGATGTTTATCAAACTCAGATAGCGGACTGCGACCGCCAAATACAGGAGTGCTTGGCTCAATTTAATGACAAAGTTAATCTTGATGAATCTCCGCTTCCGCAACCAAAACATCCTCGCAATAAACCTCAAGGCAATGAACCCGCTTTTGATTTACGTACCCATCTTTACCGAATTAGTGGCGTAGATTTCACTGCCATTGATGGTCTTGGTATCCTTACCGTACAGACCATTATTTCTGAGGTTGGTTTAGATCCTAGCCGATTCCCAACTGTTAAACATTTTACTTCTTGGCTTGGTCTTTGCCCTTGCAATCGCATCACTGGTGGTAAAGTTAAAAGTTCTCGAACTCGCTTGGTAGTTAACCCTGCTACCAATGCTTTCCGAATGGCTGCACAAACAGCTGGCAAGAGCAATTCTGCATTAGGTGCTTTTTATCGTCGCTTACGTTCTCGCCTGGGTACACCTAAAGCTATCACTGCTACTGCTCATAAGTTGGCACGAATTTTCTACCGACTTTGGACAACAGGAGGTAACTATCAAGATATTGGCATGGATTATTATGAGCAACGTTACCAAGAACGAGTCATCAATAACCTCCAGAAAAAGGCTCTAGCTTTAGGTTTTGAGCTTACTCCTCAGCCCCAAGCAAATACTGTTTCTTAGGAGAGGGATAGTGAGTCTGCGAACGTCTTAATTCTGACCGGAGGCGGAGCGTCTCCGGCTCCGCTCCTGAATTCTAACTTCTGAATTCTTCTTCAACCGCGAGATACAGAATTAGGAAACATTCTTTGAATAACTTTTTCTCGTACAATAGGGGCTTCGTCTGACCAATTCCAGAGGCTTTCATAGAAAAAGAATGAGACTCCGGCTAAACCATGTTGGCGTACTTCTTCAACTTGCAATTTAATTTGATTAATCGGTAATGAACTAGATTTTAAACCGCTTAAAATGCCAACAGAAACTGGTAAATGAGTTTTAGCTAAATCAACTTCTGCTCTTTCTAATTCTGTCACAAAACGAGGTAAATCGGAACGATATACTTGTAAAACTATTTCGGAAATATATTCTCGTCTTTCCCAGGTAAACCAATCTTGTAAAGAAGCAGGTAAAGAAAAATGTAAAGGATTAGGAGAAAGAGAAATTAGACAATCTGGTTTAACAGCTTTTATTTTAGCCGATAAATTTTTCATAAATTCATTAATTTTATCAGCACGCCAACGCACCCAAAAAGTTTCATAAAAATCCTTAGAAGGAATTAAACCCTTTAATTCTTTTGTGTACATTGCTACAGTATAATCATCATAACCAAACTCAGAAGGTAAGCTAAAATGATCATCTAATTGAATTCCATCAAGATCATATTTAGCTACAGCTTCCATGATTAAATCAATCATAAACTGCTGTACTTCTGGATGAAAAGGATTAAGCCAAGCTTGATTATCACTGTCAACTTTAGTACCATCATAACGATTAGTTAACCAATCGGGATGTCGTTTAGCTAATTCGGAATCTATGGGAGTCATAAACCCATATTCAAACCAAGGAATCACAGTTAAACCTTTTTTATGTCCTTCTTTAATAACTTCTTGAAGAATATCTCTATCTTTTAATTCAGGAATTGGCTCGATAGATTGACCTAATACTTTTTGAGCTACACTACTAGGATAAAGTGTATAACCACCATTCCAAACTGTAGGATAAATAGTATTAAAATTTAATTTATTGAGACGATTTAAAGCATCTTTTAGATTTTGAGATGAAAAAAGTACCTGACTATCAACATTAGTAAGCCACACACCCCGTACTTCATGTGTTTGGGTGGCTGTACTTATTTTACTTGTTCCTAATATCACCAAAATAGTTATAATTAAAGAATAAACCAGTAATATTAATCCGCGCTTGATTCTGAATAATTTAAACATTTTGAGATGTTGCTGAAGAAGTTGAAAAAATTAAATAATTATTGTTATTTTATCGGTTTGAGTAGCAAACACAAAAAAAGTGCCGTTAAGGATTTTGCGGTTGCTGTAGGCGCACCGAAAGTAAGTATGATTTAGTCCGGCGTAAGAAAACCATAATAATGATGGAGAAAGAGCGGCAGGATAGACATGGAAATTAATTTAGGAGAAACTTTTCTCCTAAACCCGATTCCGCACGATTAACACAAAACGTGTAATCACTATTGATTCGGAAAAATGAAAATAGACGGCAACGGACAAGGCAAGATTTTAACCCAAGAGGAACTAAAGCGATTATTCACGTCAGGATTTATCACTAAGAGCGATCGCTCTTAAAGCGGACGGTTACGCCATCGCGCTCTGGAAAAGAAATTGCCTGTTTACTGGTTGTCAAGTATCAGAAGCACTAGCACTCCAGACGACTTATATCAAATGTTGTGCTATCACTTTGAGCAAGTCTACCACCAAAGGTAAGCATAAAACTCGGATTGTGGACATCCCACCAGGGCTAGCCGCAATGCTGGGGCAAAGCTTTATGACCAAGTTATTTACCAATTTCTCTAACTTCAAAAAAATGTGCGAACCCCCAGTTATGATATCTAGTTATGAAAAAGCTAACAAAAATCGCTTTAGCAAGTAGTGTTTTAGCGATGACACTCAGTATAAATATTTCGGCTCAAGCCCAAGAAAAACGCCTGCTAACACTCGACGATCAATTCGCCTTTCGCCAAATTAGCGAGCCTCAACTTTCTCCCTCTGGAGACTGGATTGCTTACACAGTAACTAACACCACTCTGAAAAATGATACACGAGATAACCATATTTACATGACTTCTTGGGATGGCTCCCAAACATTACAGTTAACTAACGGTAACGATGGTGAATACAATCCTCGGTTTAGCCCAGATGGTAAATATCTAGCTTTTCGCTCCAGCCGTGAATCTGGAAAACAGCAAATTTGGTTGCTCAATTTATCAGGCGGTGAAGCCGAGAAAATATCTGACTTTGCTGGTGATGTTAGCGATTTTGTCTGGTCTGGTGACAGTAGACGACTAGCCGTAATTGCTGAGGAACCAGCCGCAGAAACACCCTTTAATGGGAAAACCCCACCACCGATTGTTATTGAGCAATTTCACTTCTTAGAAGATGGTGTGGGTTTTATCGGTAAAAGTCGTGAACATCTTTATGTATTGGACTTAGCAACTCGCAAAGCAGATATTCTCACCCCAGGTTCATTTAATGAGTATTTACCTGCTTGGTCACCTGATAACAAAAATATTGCTTTTGTGAGCAAACATGGTCAAGAGAGCGATCGCAATAATAATTGGGATCTGTATGCAATCGCCGCCCAATCGGGAGCCAAAGCCCGTCAGCTAACTACCTTTATTGGGCCTGACTCCGCTCCTGATTGGGATAGCCGTCCGGTTTGGAGTCCAGATAGTAAGTCAATTGCTTATTTGCAGGGAGGTTCTCCCAAACTTATTGAGTACGCAGTTCACCATCTCGCCATTATCTCTGCCGAGGGTGGTACTCCCCGTCTACTAACTGCCAACCTTGATCGCAATGTTGCCAAACCGTGCTTTACCACAGATGGTAAATCAATACTGTTTTTAATCGAAGATGATGGCAATGTTCACCTAGCAAAAATACCTGTAACTGGTGGCAAAATCGAGCGATTCCTAGCAGGGAGACGAGAGATTAGTAAATTTGATTTAGGACGCGATGGCAAAATCGCTTTACTTTCCTCAACGCCACAACAACCAAATGCAGTCTTTGCCTTTAATGGTCAAAATTTGCGTTTAATATCACACCAAAACGATCAGTTACTAGCGCAGTTAAATTTAGCAACTACGGATGAAATCAGCTTTTTGAGTAAAGATGCTACAGAAATTCATGGCTTTCTTGTCAAGCCACCTCACTATCAGCCAGGAAAGAAATACCCAACACTGCTAATGTTGCACGGCGGGCCTGTCGGTCAGTTCACAAACCAGTTTATGTTTAATTGGCAACTGTTTGCAGCTCACGGCTATGTCGTTGTGGGTGTTAACCCACGCGGTAGTTCAGGCAGAGGAGAAGCCTTCTCCAAAGCAATTTATGCAGACTGGGGAAACAAAGACGCTCAAGATATTATTGCCGGTGCCGATTATGCGATCGCTACTGGAATTGCTGCACCATCGCGCTTAGGAATTGGTGGCTGGAGTTACGGGGGAATGTTGACCAACTACACTATTGCTCAAGATCACCGCTTTCAAGCCGCAGTCAGTGGGGCTGGTGAATCAAATATTCTGGCGACCTATGGTACTGATGAGTATGTTGATGATTATGAACAAGAGCTTGGTGTACCGTGGAAGAACCTCGATGTCTGGCTACGAATTTCTTTCCCATTTCTTCACGCTGACCGCATTGTTACACCAATACTATTTCTGGGAGGTGATAGGGATTTTTCTGTACCACTACATAACTCGGAACAGATGTATCAAGCACTCAAAAGTCTGGAAATTGATACTCAATTAGTAGTTTATCCTGGACAGTCTCACGGCATCAGCAAACCGAGTTATCAACGTGATGTCCTAGAACGTTATTTAGCTTGGTACGATAAATATCTCACACCCTCAAGCGCATCTCCTATTTTTGAGCCAAAATTGAACAAGAAAAAAAGCAACTAGGCATCACCTCAATTGCCATTCCTCCATTAGGATGCGGTAACGGTGGTTTAGATTGGACACAAGTGAAACCCCTGATAGAATCAGCCTTTGCCCAACTGCCATTCGTGCAGGTAATTATTTTTGAACCGACAGGCGCACCGACTGCTGAAAAAATGCCTGTTGCGACTAAAATACCCAACATGACCCGTGGACGTGCCATTATCATCCACCTCTTAGAACTGTACGGTATTCCGGGTTATGAATTGACCAAGCTAGAAATTCAAAAACTAGGCTATCTCTTGCAAGAAGCGGGGGAAACCTTGAAGCTGAATTATGTAAAAGATAGATATGGCCCCTACGCTCATAACCTGAATCATGTTTTAAAACATATCGAAGGACACTACATTCGGGGCTACAGTGATGGAACTAGCAAAGCTGACAGTGCTGAAATTTATGTATTACCAGCAGCAAGAGTTGCAGCACAAGTATTTTTAGCCACTACACCAGATGCCCAGGCGCGGTTAGAGCAAGTTAGCAAGCTCATATATGGTTTTGAAACACCCTATGGTATGGAATTGCTGGCCACAGTCCATTGGGTTGCAACCAAGGAAGCCAGCCCTGCCCAAGATAGCGAACAGGCTATATCCTTAGTGCATGAGTGGAATGAGAGAAAACGTACTCTTTTTAAGCCTCAACATATTCGCAAGGCTTGGCAACGTTTGGAGCAGCAAAATTGGTTAAATGTTAAAGTTTCTGATTCGCATTAACCGCGAGACAGGGAAACGTGGGGCCCAAAAGGATTGGGCATTAGATGCTAGCTGTCAGATTGAAGCGCAGCGCAATTGGTCGATAGACTGTAAACCCTGTAACCCACAGCGTACACCCAATCTAAGCCCCAAATAATTTAAACTAGCAACCCAATCCCTAACACCCAATACTCAATACCCAAAAATCCTTCAAAGCATAAGCGCTTTGAAGGATTTGCAATTTTTATGGTTCTTGGTGACTCTCTAGCATAAAAGAGATGACCACACAAGTAATTGGCACAATATCCTTTGACATTCTCCAAACACTCACCCAGTTGGAAAATGCTGCTATTCAAGGTTGGAAGGGACTGAAGCTGAAAATGCACCTTGGACTAAACAGTGTTGGCTCTTTCTACAGTTGACGGGAGCAAGGTTTGTTTTAACCCAAGATTGAACCTGAACCAACTTCCCACTGATGTTTGAGCAATTCTTGGTAAGTCGTTTCCCTTATCATCATCTGCTTATACAGTATCTGCAAAAACAATGCGAGCTTGTTCACGGGACATCTGCTGCACTTGATCAGAGAAAGTTCTAAGGCTAAATTCTTGTTCTAAAGATAATTCAATGGGTTGATTCATCACTTTTATTACCTACTCTTTTATTTGGGTTTGCTTAATATAAGCAAATATTTATTTATATAAATAAATATTTACGATGCCTTTACAAAAATCGAAGGGGTGTAAACCGTACCGACGTAGGTTAGAAATGCCGTATCTGCTGCTGAAAACCTTGATATCACTCCATTGTGGCAACCCAAGTAAAAACTTAAGTTCTAAAGTTTCTTACTAAGAGGTTTTTAAAAGCATTTTTCGCCTCTGCTTGCGGCGATCGCCAGCCGTAGGCGAAACAGCGCCATCGCTGTTGGAGAAGATGGACAATACTTTGGGCAAGAGTGGTGAGTGTCGCGGCGTGATGCTGGAGTTTGAGGATTGCTTACCCCAAAAAGTTTGCTCAACTGCTTGTCAATGCCCCGCAGTGGACTGAATAGATGGCGTGAGAAAGTTGGGTACAGAAAGCGATCGCTAAAAGGTCAGTTCCTCCCAAGTAAAAAGAACTAACTCTTATCCAGCATCCAGGGATTATTAACTATGGGGGCTGTCTTTGAGCCTCACTAAAATTCTAGTCGCACACCAACGTCATTTTCTACCACGGTTCCTTGGTGATACACAATCTTCCAACCCTGCGGTGTCTGTCGCCAGATCGTTGAGCGTCGGGTAATGCGAGTACCCTGAATCAGGGTATAGGTTACAAGATAGTTTTCGGCGGCAATCTCAAGGCAATGAAAGTCGCAAGTCTGCCATGTGTCTTCCTCTGGGCTGGCATAACGCTTCTCCATCTCATCCAACACATACTGCCGACTATAACGCCGACCCGACGCACCCACTTCCCAAAATGTACTTTCCGTCATCTGCTCAAAGTCGGCACGTGTCGTCCCCAACTCTGGACGATGAAAAATCGGTTCCCGTTGTATAAGTTCGTTCAAAACATTTAGTATCTTTGGATCTGTGACTAAATTTGGTTCCATATTATTTGACACAACATCACAGTCAATACCCCCTAATATTAGATGGGGCGGCTCAAAGTCGTTTAAACTTTTTCTGGAGAAATTTCAATGACCATTTCAATGTACCAAGCTTTAATACCCGTGTCTATTCGCACACTGAATAACCTTACAAACATTCTTGAAAAAGGTGCTGCTTATGCTGAAACTAAAAAAATAGATCCTTCTGTGTTGATTAATAGTCGTCTATCCCCAGATATGTTTCCATTATCAAAACAAGTGCAAATTGCCTCTGACACAGTAAATAGAGGTGCCGCACGGTTAGCAGGAATAGAACCACCTAAATTCGAGGACAATGAAACTACATTTCCTCAACTTATTGATCGCATTCAAAAAACTATCTCTCATTTAAATACTTTTAAACCTGAGCAAATTGACGGTTCAGAAGAGAGAGAAATTACCCTACAGATGCGTGACAATACTCTCTCTTTTCAAGGAATGCCATTTCTCCTATATTTTATTTTACCAAACCTTTATTTCCATGTCACAACAGCCTATGACATTCTCAGACACTGCGGTGTCGAACTTGGCAAAGGAGACTTTCTTAGTCAGCCTTAATCGGAGCAGTATCTGAAAGTTCCACCCGATGATGAGCGTGATTCGATTTCCGAGCAGTGGTTAAATCGGGATGAAGTATCAAACCAATTCGCAATCGATCAGGACTTACGCAACTGGCACAGGCGAACGCTAAAATATAGTGCTTTTGTACTATATAAGTGAGGCAACAGGCACAGGGCGATCGCTAGTTGATAGTACATGGGTATTAATGGAATTCGATTCCGAAAGCTTAGTCAACGCATAAGAAGTCGCTGCAAAAGAGTAGTTTTTCACTCTCCCCCCTAAAACAAGAGTTTGCAGTGTAGGTAAAAGTAGGGGTGACAATCGTGTGGTAATGTAAAAAATGATTTTGCAACAAAGCCAAAGCAGGAATGAATCGACTGAGCAAAGAAGACCTCTCACAGATGAACCAGAACTACTTCCAATCTCTGGATAAAGAGAAATTGGTAGAAGTTGCAGGTAATCTTCATTCTTTAGCTGTCGAACAATTAGAAAAATTAGAGCAAAATTCAAGCAATAGTTCGTTACCCCCATCATCAGACCAATTTAAAAGCAAAGAGAAAGTACCGTCACTAGAATTAGAACCAACGGGGAGTGAAACTTCCATTTCAGAATCAAAGCGAGAAGATAAGCACGTTTCACAAGAAAGCGAAAAACCAAAAAACAAGGGATTTGGGAAGAAGTTGTCGGGAAAGCAGGCAGGAGCTAAAGGGATTTGGCGAACAAGCCCCTTAGTAGCAAGCCAGACAGTAGCTCATCATCCTCTAAGTTGTGCATCATGTAATAGTCGGCTAGAAATAGACCCACAAGCAAAACCCTATATGGGTTATTACGTACTGGAACTAGAAAAATTAGATTCGGAACTTATTGTTGAATTACAATCGGCAGAAATAATCCACCTTGATGAAACACCCTGGTATGAGAAAGGAAAATCTCGGTGGTTATGGGTAGCAATCACAAGTACAATAGCGGTTTTCCACATCGGTAGTCGTCGGAAAGAGGAATTATTGCACCTGATAAGCGAGGCGTTTGTGGGATGGTTGATCGCTGATGGCTATGGAGCCTACAGTAGTTACCCGAAACGCCAACATTGTTTGGCCCATCTCATCCGCAAAGCCATTGCTTTGACTGAAGCGGTAGATAAAGAAGTAGCAGATTTGGGGCAGTGGCTTGTTAGTTGAACTAAGGGAACTAATACATTCACTTGCTACTGGCGACGGGGAATCAAATGAATCAGACTCACACCCCGCTCGCCTTTATAGAGTCTGCCGATTAGCTACGGTTGCAGAGCATACCAAGTTAAAAGCTTTAGCTAAAGAGATTTTAACTGATTGGGATGCTGTGATTGCGTGTTTTTATCACCCGCAGTTACCACCCACCAATAATGAAGCAGAGAGAGCTTTACGACATGCTGTAATCGCTCGACGTATTAGCTATGGAACTCGTACATCAGAAGGAAGTTTAGCTTATTGCTCTGTTCTGAGTGTGGTTGAAACTTGTCGTCTAAGAAAAGTTGATCCTTGGAGTTATATTGCGATAGTTCTTACTCAGGCTCGTAAAGGTATAAAACATCCCCCCATGTCCATTGCCTGTTAATCCTTTTTTGATGTGGGAGAGTGAACAACTACACTTGAAAAGCTAATTTAGTCGGGTTAAGCGTACTTAAATTAGCCAGACAGATAACAGAAAACTGTCGTTCGGGAAATCGAATAAAATCACTTCGATAACCCGTCCATGAACCTCCATGACTAATTGTTGTTAAGCCGCCGCGATCGCCAATCCGCAACCCAAATGCACCTGATATAATTTCGCCATTATTGAGTTGGCGTGGAGTAGTTACCTCTTCAATTAAATCTTGTCCATATCCACCTAAGATATTGTGATAGAAATTTCGATCCCAAAGTAGTAAATCTTCAATGGTTGTATAAAGCTGTCCGTCTCCACAGAAATCGTGAAAAGACATATCGATCTGGAAACCCCCTCCATCTTTTGGAGCGTATCCATCAGCTCTATTTTTCACTATTTCTCTGAAGTTATCGTGAAAATGGGTATTTTTCATTCCTAGCGGGGCAAAAATATGTTCTTGGGCAAATACACGTAAAGATTTGCCAGAGACACGTCTCACAATTTCTGCTAGTAAAATGTAGCCAGAATTACAGTATAATTGCTCGGTTCCAGGCTCGAAATTTAAGCTTTGTTGTCGAGCAATTAAAGCAATAATTTCTTCGTTTGAATACTTATTTTCAAACCTCATTCCAGCAAATAAGATTAAATGTAAATAGTCACGCAAACCACTGGTGTGGTCGATTAAATGGCGGATAGTAATAGAGTGACTATATTGAGGAATTTCTGGAATATATTTTTGTAACTCATCATCTAAGTTAAGCAATTTTTGTCTGGCTAGTAAGACGATACATATTGCTGTAAATTGCTTGGAGTTAGAAGCGATATCAAAGACAGAATTAGAGATTATAGGAATGTTGTATTCCAAGTTAGCCATCCCATAACCGCGTTGGTAAATTATCTCCTCATTCTGAATAACAGCAATAGCACAGCCAGGGGAGTTAGGTTTATCCCACTGGATGAATAATTCATCGACTTTGGTAATTAGCAACATGATTTCTTTCTGATTGATATATTTCCATCTCACAATATCTTCTACATCACACTGCTACTTTTACCTTTTATAGGAAAAAACTAAATTACCTCCAGCTGCTAAACTCTCACCCATTTCAATATTTTGGGATCTTTATCATAGCGGTATGTAACGCCATCCCTAGTAGTGATAAACTCCCCTTTGCTTGCCTTACTTCTAATAGTGGAAACAGAATAGTAGGTTAATTCATTTATTTCCTTATGACTGAGCTTTTTAGTTGTGCTGTTCTCCGAATCATTTAGGGACTTATCTTGAGATAAATCATCTATTTTTATTTGGACATTTGCGGTGGGTTTAGTAATACTTACTTTTTGACCTTTCTGCTCCCGGTAATCTTGTACTCTCATAAGTTGCCAACTGGAATCTTCTACAAGTTCCAGAACCCATTGATGATAATCAAATAGACTTTCTCGATGCCCAACACTAATAAACGTTGTTTTCGTGGATTGTAACTGTTGGTATAAACCTCCTTCATTTTTTAAATCCAAGGCACTTGTTGCTTCATCTAATATCGTGAACCTTGGATGGGTAACTAATAATCGTGCGAAAGCCAGACGTTGTTGTTCTCCTAGCGATAGTATGTTCTCCCAAGGAACCTCCGTATCGAAGCTATCGATTCGACTTAGCAAGTTTTGTAGGTTGACTTGTTGCAAAACTTTTTTAAGTTCTGCGTCAGTAATCTGACTATTTGTACTAGGATAAAGCAACTGTTCGCGCAAGGTTCCTAAAATTATGTAAGGACGTTGGGGTAAAAATAAAACTTCTTCTAATGGAGGTCGCACCAAACGGCCAGTCCCCGCATTCCACAAACCAGCGATCGCTCTCAGTAGAGAACTTTTACCTCGGCCACTCGGCCCAACAATCAATAAACCTTCTCCTGCTTTGACAGACAGTGACAAATCTTCAACAATTACCTGTTCATAGTCGGGCGTTTGTAAAGTGACATTCTCAAAAGCGATCTGATTTTCTTCTATTGTTTTAATGGTAGTTATATGCTCTGGTTGTTTGGTAACAGCTTCTAACGCATCTGAAAATTCAGATAACCGTTCAACATAGCTAGAAAATCTTCCAGAATTCCCAAATTCATTGATTAGCTCACCCAAAGCATTAGCGAAAAAATAGCAACATACAGACGCTTGGATAATTTCTCCAAATTCCATTTCACCTTTAATCTGTAAAGGCCCAAATACTATATATGGAAATATTTGAATTACAGATTGATAACCTCTATTAAAAATCTCATTGTTCTTCTCCCAATCAATTTTGCGTTTAGCATTTTTTATCAAATTGCTAAATCGGCGGTTAATAATATTTAATTCTTGGTTCTCTCCTCGAAAGAAAGCTACGGATTCAGCATGAGTGCGGAAATGAGTTAGGCAATAGGTGTAGTCAGCTTTCGCTTCGAGTTCTTGTCGATTAATTTTATTTAATTCTTGGGTCAAGTAGACAGCAATAAAATTGCCTACAACCGTATAAGTAACTAAAATCAGTGCAACAGACTGAGAGATTGACCAAAGAACTAATAAAAAAGCTGTCATCTCCAGGATTTTTTCCAGGAGAGTAGCTGAAAAACTTAAAGCATTACTTGCAATTGGTTCGATTTCTTGAGATAAACGTTGATCTGGATTATCAATATTAGATGTAAAGTTGATTTTATAATAAGCTTGACTGTTTAAATATTTTGATAAAATCTGATTATTCAGCCATTGATACCAATCTAGAGCAATTTTTTTTCTCACTAGTCTGGAGAACCCGGCTAAGAGAGTTCCCAATGCTAGGGCTGAACCATAAAGCAGTAAAGCATCATAAAATTTAGAGATTTCCTTCTCTTGAATGATGATATCCGCCAAATAGCGATTAATAAAGCTATTAAAAACATTTGCACCAACAAGGACAATTATTAATAATATTAGGAGAATAAGCATTCCCCACGAGCGAATCACTTCTGAGAATGCTCTATCTCCTGGCTCGTTTGGATACCAGTAAGGTTGTGCGACTGCTTTTACATCTTTCCAAAATTGAATAAAACCTAAAAAAGCATTTGTTGAAGGTTGAGTTTGAATAACTTGGGTTGGCATATTCTGAAACTAAACTAAGACTTTAGCTAATAATTAAGGTAGTTATATGGAAGTAGTGTTAAGGCTCAATTTCTTAGTAAATAAGCATTGTAGCCATAAATAAAGTAGCAAATTGCCCTAGTGTAATTGTTGATTTTTTGGGAGAATTATAGGCTTTTATCACAAATCGGTAAACATGGTTGTGAAGGTATTATTTAGCCCAATATTTCTACTATGACGCATTCATTAAATCTGCTGCAAGCTCCTTGGTGTCGAGAGTTGGCAGCAGTTAATAAGTTTTCAGCAAATAATTTTTGTGCCATGCCATGTTTCATATTCCATAACGCAGTATAAACCAATTTACATTTTATTTTTTGTTTTTACCCCAATTTACCGAGCGGATACCTCTTAACTGTCTTAACTGTCCACTTAACTGTCTTAATTGGTATTGTATTTTGCTGGCTAAGGTGAGATAATTCATAAGTTCAATTAAAAAGTACAGATTTAAATAAACAAACTGCGCTTATTTATAAGTTTAGTTAACATTAACTTTACTCTTAGCTAAGACTGTAAAAATTCAAGATAGCTTTAGAGGAAAATATTAATTTATTAAAATTAGATCGATTAGAGTAGAATCATGAATTTACTAAAGCTTCTAGAAAATCTTTCAGCAAAGAATGTTGAACTTTGGGTTGATGGAGACAAACTGCGCTATCGATCGCCTGAAAAATCACTCCCCTCTGAGTTATTAGAGGAAATTAAGCAATCGGAACCAGAAATTATCCGCATTTTATCTCAGAGTAGCGATCGCTCTGCAACTCATCCCCTATCTCACGGTCAAAAGGCACTCTGGTTTTTATATCAATTAGCACCCAGCAGTACCGCCTACAACGCCACGTATGCAGCAAAATTAGTTACAAATTTGGATATTCCTGTCCTAAAGCAGGCAGCACAAGCTCTAGTTGAAAGGCATCCACTTTTGAGGACTACCTTTGCAACCATTGACGGCGAACCTGTGCAAACAGTTCACGAAAATCAGCAAGTTGACTTTAGCATCCAAGAAGCTTTCGATCTTGGACAAGATGATGTAAACAACTGGCTTTCAGAAAAGAGCGATCGCCCTTTCAACTTAGGACAAGGGCCAATATTGCGCTTTGATTTATTAATTAACCATATCAAAACTGATAAATTAGCAACCAAAGAACATATTATCCTAATCACGCTACATCAAATAGTGGGGGATTTCTGGTCTTTAGAAATCATGATCGGTGAACTGAGAGCCTTGTATAAAGCGATGTCTACGACGGGCTACGCCTACGCCACAGGTGTAGCAGTCCAACTATCACCACAAAACTATCATTATCAAGATTACGTCAAGTGGTCAGAGCAAATGCTCGCTAGTTCAGCTGGAGAAAGTTTGTGGACTTACTGGCAGCAACAACTATCTGGTGAGTTGCCATTGCTAGATTTGCCAACAGATCGACCAAGACCTCAGAGCCAAACCTATAATGGTGCTTCCCGCTTTTTTACTGTTGAAGAAGAACTTCAGCAAAAGCTCAAAGAATTGGCGAAGAGAGAAGGTGCGTCTCTCTATACGCTTTTATTAACAGCACTACAAATACTATTACTACGTTATACAAATCAAGAAGATATTTTAATTGGCTCTCCAATGGTGAATCGGAGCCATTCAAAGTTTGAAAATATTGTAGGTCACTTTACTAATTCTGTGGTCTTGCGAGGAGACCTTTCAGGAAAACCGACTTTTCAAGAGTTGCTGGAGCGATCGCACTCTTGTGTATTAGATGCCCAAGACCATCAAGATTATCCCTTTCCCCTGCTGGTAGAGCAACTGCAACCTGTCCGCAACCCCAGTTTTTCGCCACTCTATCAGGTAGCCTTCGTCTGCGATCGCTCTCACCAGATGGATATGGATATCGATGGTTTGATTTTGGAATCAATGATTTCAGAGTCTAGAGGAGCCGCCTTTGATTTAACCTTAACTATTCTTGAGGAACCTGGCTCACTCAAAGGTACGTGGAATTACAACACTGACTTATTTGATGATAGTGCGATCGCGCGGATGATGGGACATTTTGTAACTTTGCTCGAAGCAATTGTGGCAAATCCCCAGCAACGGATTGACCAATTACCAATGCTCACACAATCTGAGGAACGGCAGTTATTAATTGAGTGGAATGATACTCAAGTAGACTACGCCTTCGATAAATGTATTCATCAGTTGTTTGAGGAGCAAGTAGAGCGTACACCTGATGCTGTGGCGGTGGTGTTTAAGAACCAACAATTGACGTACCGCGAATTAAACAGCCGTGCTAACCAGTTGGCGTATTACTTGCAGTCTTTGGGTGTGAAACCTGATGTGCTGGTGGGGATTTGTGTAGAGCGCTCCTTAGAGATGGTGGTGGGATTACTTGGTATTCTCAAGGTGGGTGGGGCTTACGTACCACTTGATCCAGAGTATCCCAAAGACCGTCTCTCGTTCATGCTTGCAGACGCTCAAGTTCCAGTATTAATAAGTCAACAGCGACTCCTGGATCGACTACCTGAGTATCAGGTAAAACTGATTTGTTTAGATGAAGTCTGGTCAGAAATTCTGCAAAACAAACAGAACAACCTGATTGAGGTAGTAAAGAGTAGCGATCTAGCAAATGTGATTTACACATCCGGCTCCACAGGCAAACCCAAAGGGGTAACGGTTGAGCATACTGGATTGTGCAATCTAGCTCAAGCTCAAATTCAGGCTTTCGGCTTGTCTGGTGATAGTCGAGTTCTCCAGTTTGCCTCCTTCAGTTTTGATGCTTGCATATCAGAAATCTTGATGGCTTTGGGATCGGGGGCAAGACTTTGCTTAGGAACAAAAGACTCGATAATGCCGGGTATGCCTTTAATTGAGCGATTAAAGAATGATGGCATTACCCATATCACCCTACCACCATCAGCGCTAGCAGTCCTGCCAGTAGAAGAACTGCCAACATTGCAAACAATCATTGTCGCCGGAGAAGCCTGTCCTCTGGAACTGATGCGACAATGGTCAAAAGGTAGAAACTTCTTCAACGCCTACGGCCCGACAGAAGCGAGTGTTTGTGCTGCGATCGCCAAATGCACTCCCAAAGACCAAAAAATTTCCATCGGTCGTCCAATTGCCAATACCCAGACATACATACTTGACCAAAACTTGCAACCAGTACCTGTGGGTGTACCAGGAGAACTGCACATTGGTGGTGCAGGGTTAGCGCGAGGCTATCTCAATCGCCCAGAATTAACACAAGAAAAATTCATCCCCAACCCCTTTTACAATTCAAAATTCAAAATTCAAAATTCAAAATTGTATAAAACTGGGGACTTAGCTCGTTATCTGACAGATGGTAATATCGAATACCTGGGGCGCATCGACAACCAAGTAAAAATCCGGGGTTTCCGCATTGAGTTGGGAGAAATCGAAGCAGCACTAAGCCAACATCAAGATGTGCAATCATCTGTAGTCATTGTCCGCGAAGACATTCCTGGAAATAAACGCTTAGTTGCCTACATAGTACCGCAGCCACAAATAACACCTACAGTAAGCGTTCTGCGTAGCTTCCTCAAAGAAAAGCTACCAGAATACATGGTACCAAATGCGATCGTCATCTTAGAATCTTTACCCCTAACCCCCAACGGCAAAATAGATCGTCGCGTTCTACCAGAGCCAAGTAGTGAATCAAGAGAGAAATATGTAGCTCCGCGCACCCCTATCGAAGAAATCCTCGCAGTAATTTGGCAACAAGTTCTGAGAGTAGAGCTTGTAGGCAGACATGACAACTTCTTTGAACTAGGAGGACACTCCCTACTAGCAACGCAATTCATCTCCCGTCTGCGTACCAGATTGAAAGTAGAAATACCATTGCGTGAGTTATTTGCTGCACCAACAATTGCCGAGTTAGCGCCATCGATTCAGCAGTTACAGCAGCAAGCTATAGAATTGTCAGCACCACCCATCTTAAGGCGGGTAGGGAATACAGAAATACCACTGTCTTATGCTCAACAGCGTTTATGGTTTTTAGACCAGTTAGAGTCGAACAGTGTCTTATACAACCTACCCATAGGTTTGCGTCTAGTAGGGACTCTTAATGTTGCCGCCTTAGAACAAAGTTTACAAGAACTTATCGATCACCATGAAGTCCTACGCACCAACTTTGTTACTGTTGATGAAAAGCCAACACAAATAATTCAAACTCAAACAAATTGGACAGTTGCAGTTGTTGACTTGCAGCATTTACCCGCATTTGTACTGAGCGAAGCCTCAGCAGAAGTAACAGAACAAAAAACGGCTGCACAGAAATTACTGGAACAAAAAGCAATTGAGCCTTTTGACTTAGCTCATGATGCCTTAATCAGAGCGACATTAATAGTGCTGTCTCCTACAGAACATTGGTTATTAGTATGTATGCACCACGTTGTCAGTGATGGCTGGTCAGTAGGTGTGTTTGTCCAGGAGTTACAAGCACTCTACAATGCTTATTCAATCGGTCAGCCGTCACCCTTGTTACCACTGCCAATTCAGTACGCGGATTTTGCAATTTGGCAAAGACAATGGTTGCAAGGGGAAGTATTACAAAACCATTTGAGTTACTGGGAAAAACAGTTGGTAAATGCACCCACGTTCTTGCCACTACCCACAGACAAACCCAGACCTGCTGTGCAGACTTTCAATGGCTCATATCATGTGCTTACTCTGTCTGCTGAGTTAACTCAACGGTTGTTGGAGCTAAGTCAACAGCAAGGTTGTACCCTGTTCATGACTTTGTTGGCAGCATATAATACCCTGCTTTATCGCTACACAGGACAAGAAGATATTTTGGTAGGGACACCAATTGCTAACCGCGATCGCACCGAGCTAGAAGGGCTAATTGGCTTTTTTGTCAACACTTTAGTGATGCGAACTGATTTAGCAGGAAACCCCAGTTTTAACGAATTACTCTCGCGCCTGAGAGAAACGGCTTTCGGAGCCTACACTCATCAAGATTTGCCCTTTGAAATGTTGGTGGAAGCATTGCAGCCAGAACGGGATCTCAGCCATACACCATTATTCCAGGTGATGTTCGTTCTCTTGAACGCTCCCATGTCTGAAATAGAGTTGACTGGGTTAAGTGTCAGTGGCTTGCCAATAGAAATCACCACGGCAAAGTTTGATTTAACTTTATCAATGGAAAATACTCCCAATGGGCTGTTTGGGTGGTGGGAGTACAACACAGACTTGTTTGATAGCAGCACTATCGAACGCATGACTGGTCATTTTCTGACTCTACTTGAAGCGATCGTCGCAAATCCCAGCGAGCGGATTTCCCAATTGCCAATGCTCACAGCATCTGAGCAGCAACAGTTATTAGTGGAGTGGAATGATACTCAAGTAAATTACCCCTTCGATAAATGTATCCATCAGTTATTTGAAGAGCAGGTTGAGCTTACACCCGATGCAGTAGCAGTGGTGTTTGAGAATCAACAATTGACTTATCACGAGTTGAATAGTCGTGCTAACCAGTTGGCGCATTATTTGCGGTCTTTGGGAGTAGGAGCCGACGTATTGGTGGGGATATGTGTAGAGCGTTCTTTAGAGATGGTGGTGGGATTACTTGGTATTCTCAAGGCGGGTGGAGCTTACGTACCACTTGACCCAGAATATCCCCAAGAGCGTTTGCGCTTTATTTTAGAAGATGCTCAAGTTTCAGTGCTGCTAACCCAACAGCATTTAGTTGAAAAATTACCTGGATGTCAGGCGCAGCTTGTAAGCTTGGATACTAACTGGCAGTTTATTTCTCAGTTGGCTCAAGAAAATCCCATTACTGATGTCCAAGCTATTAACTTAGCTTATGTGATTTATACTTCCGGTTCTACAGGCAAGCCCAAAGGTGTGCAAATCTCACATAAATCTGTGAGCAATTTCTTATCTGCCATGCAGCAGCGCCCAGGAATAACAGAACAAGATACACTGCTTGCAGTCACTACTATTTCCTTTGATATTGCTGCCTTAGAAATTTTTCTGCCTATAAGTGTAGGTGCATGTCTGGTTATAGCCCGTCGTGATGTAACCCTTGATGGAAGAGAATTATTTGACTTGCTAGTTAAGTCTAAGGCAACAATTATGCAAGCAACTCCAGCTACTTGGAGATTGCTTTTAGACTCCAACTTCCAATCTAGGGATCTAAAAATACTTTGCGGTGGTGAAGCTTTACCTTGGGATCTAGTTAATGAACTGCTTGCTAGGAGTGCTTCTGTCTGGAACCTTTATGGCCCAACAGAGACTACTATTTGGTCATCAGTATGTCAACTCGAATCCAGTGAGAGCTTGATTTCTATTGGTCGCCCAATTGACAATACTCAGATATACATACTTAACCAAAACTTACAACCAGTACCCGTAGGTATACCAGGAGAGTTACATATCGGTGGTGCAGGATTAGCGCGAGGCTACTTGAACCGACCAGATTTAACACAAGAAAAATTCATTCCGAATCCCTTTGGTAGAAGCAGGAGAGCAGCACTTCGGCTTCGCTCAGTGACCGGGGAGCAGGGGGGCTGGGGAGGAGAACTTTTATATAAAACTGGGGACTTAGCTCGTTATCTACCAGATGGCAATATCGAATACTTGGGGCGTATCGATAACCAAGTAAAAATCCGGGGATTCCGCATTGAGTTGGGAGAAATAGAAGTAGCACTGAGCCAACATCCCCATGTGCAAGCCTCGTGTGTCATAGCCCGTGAGGATACTCCGGGTGATAAGCGCCTAGTTGCCTACATTGTACCGCAGCCACAAGTAACACTCACAGTTAGCGAACTGCGTAGCGACCTGAAGAAGAAGTTACCAGACTACATGGTTCCTTCGGCAATAGTCATCCTGGAGTCTTTACCCCTAACTCCCAATGGGAAAATAGACCGTCGCGCTCTACCAGCACCAGAGCCAAGTAGTGAATTATTAGAGAAATATGTCGCCCCACGCAACCCCATCGAAGAAATACTGTCACTGATTTGGCAACAAGTCTTAAAAGTAGAGCTTGTAGGCAGACATGATAACTTTTTCGAGCTAGGGGGACACTCTCTACTCGCAACACAACTTATTTCCCGTGTGCGTAGCAGCTTGAAAGTAGAATTGCCATTGCGATCGCTATTTGCTGCACCAACAATTGCTGAATTATCGCATAACATTCAGCAGTTGCAGCAACAAGACTTAGAACTTGCCGTACCACCCATCTTAAGGCGGCCAGAGAATGCAGAAATACCACTGTCTTATGCTCAACAGCGTTTATGGTTTTTAGACCAGTTTGAGCCGAACAGTGCCTCATACAACATCCCTTTTGGGTTGGGTTTAGTCGGAACTCTGAATGTTGTTGCTTTAGAACAAAGCTTAATTGAAATTATTCATCGCCACGAAGCATTACGTACTAACTTCATCACAGTTGAAGGGCAAGCTGCTCAAATCATTCAAACACAACCAAATTGGTCAGTTGCAGTTGTTGACTTAAAGCATTTACCCTTAACAGAACAAGAAATAGCTGCACAGAAATTAGTTCAACAAAAAGCATTTGAACCTTTTGACTTAGCTGATGATGCATTAATCAGAGCGACATTAATAGTGCTGTCTCCTACAGAGCAGTGGTTATTAGTATGTATGCACCACGTTGTATCTGATGGTTGGTCAATAAGTGTGTTTGCCCTGGAGTTACAAGCACTGTACAACGCTTATTCTCAAGGTGAATCATCACCCTTGTTACCACTGCCGATTCAGTACATAGATTTTGCAATTTGGCAAAGACAATGGTTGCAAGGGGAGGTTCTACAAAGCCAATTAAGTTACTGGCAAGAACAATTGGCAAATGCACCCACCTTCTTGCCATTACCCACAGACAGACCTAGACCTGCTGTACAGACTTTCAATGGGGCATATCTTGAGTTTGCCCTGTCTGTTGAGTTAACTCAAAAGTTGATAAAACTGAGTCAACAGCAAGGGGTGACTTTGTTTATGACTTTGTTGGCGGCATATAATACCCTGCTTTATCGCTACACAGGGCAAACAGATATTTTGGTGGGGACACCAATTGCTAACCGCGATCGCACCGAAATAGAAGGGTTAATTGGCTTTTTTGTCAATACCTTGGTGATGCGGACTGATTTATCTGAAAATCCTAGTTTTAACGAGTTGCTCCCGCGTATCCGGGAAATGGCAATATCCGCCTACACTCATCAAGATTTGCCCTTTGAAATGTTGGTGGAAGCGTTGCAGCCAGAACGGGATCTCAGCCATACACCACTATTTCAGGTGATGTTCGTTCTCAATAATGCCCCCAAATCTGAAATAGAGTTGACTGGGTTAAGTGTCAGTGAATTGCCTATAGAAAGTGCGATTGCCAAGTTTGATCTTATCTTATCAATGGAAAACACTAGCACCGGACTAGTGGGAGGATGGGAGTATAACACTGACTTGTTTAATAGCAGCACCATCGAGCGCATGACTGGTCATTTTGCGTGTCTGCTGGAAAGTATTGTCGCCAATCCCAGCGAGAGGATTTCGCAATTACCAATACTCACAGCATCGGAGCAGCAACAGTTATTAATTGAATGGAATGATACTCAAGTAGATTACGCCTTCGATAAATGTATCCATCAGTTGTTTGAAGAGCAGGTGGAACGCACGCCCGATGCTGTGGCAGTAGTGTTTGAGAATCAACAACTGACATATCACGGGTTGAATACTCGTGCTAACCAGTTGGCGCATTATTTGCGGTCTTTGGGAGTGTCCGCGGATGTCCTGGTGGGGATATGTGTAGAGCGTTCTTTAGAGATGGTGGTTGGGCTGTTGGGCATTCTCAAGGCGGGTGGGGCTTATGTACCACTTGACCCTGAGTATCCCCAAGACCGTCTGAGTTTTATGCTCGAAGACGCTCAAGTTGGGGTACTGCTAACCCAACAGCATCTAGCTGAGTCTCTTCCTCAACATCAGGCGCGTGTAGTCCACTTAGATAAAGACTGGGTTGCGATCGCTAAGTTTAGCCAAAAGAATCCAATTGCCCAGGTGGAAGCCAGTAACGTAGCTTATGTGATTTATACTTCTGGCTCTACTGGTCAACCGAAGGGGGTAATGCTATCTCACAGTAACCTTTGCAACCACATGTTCTGGATGCAAGCAACATTCCCCCTGACTGAAAAAGACAAAGTACTGCAAAAAACTCCCTTTGGCTTTGATGCCTCAGTTTGGGAATTCTACGCTCCATTGTTAGCAGGTGGACAGTTGTTAATAGCTGAACCAAGAGGTCATACTGACAGCGCTTATCTCTTAAGGTTAATTGCCCAGCAGCAGGTAACTACTATTCAACTTGTCCCATCTTTACTGCAAATGCTTTTAGAACAGGGAGGAATCGAAACTTGTCACTCCCTCAAACACGTCTTCTGTGGCGGTGAAGTTTTACCCATTACTCTGCAAGAAAGCTTGTTAAGTAAGCTAGATGTAAATTTACACAATCTCTACGGCCCAACAGAGGCTTGTATTGATGCAACTTTCTGGAATTGTCAGCGTGAGATTTATCCACAAGTTGTCCCTATTGGTCGTCCAATTTCCAACACCCAGATATACATACTCGACCAAAACTTACAACCAGTACCTATAGGTGTACCAGGAGAACTGCACATTGGTGGTGCAGGATTAGCAAAAGGATACCTCAACCGCCCAGAGTTAACACAAGAAAGATTTATCCCCAACCCCTTCAACAATTCAAAATTCAAAATTCAAAAGTTAACCCTGAGCGAAGCCGAATGGTCAAAATTATATAAAACTGGGGACTTGGCTCGTTATCTACCAGATGGTAATATAGAATACCTTAGTCGCATCGACAACCAAGTAAAAATCCGGGGTTTCCGCATCGAGTTGGGAGAAATCGAAGCAGCACTAAGCCAACATCAAGATGTGCAAACATCTGTAGTTATCGTCCGCGAAGACATTCCTGGAAATAAACGCCTAGTCGCCTACATAGTACCGCAGCCACAAGTAGCGCCAACAATTAGCCAACTGCGTAGCTTCCTCAAAGAAAAGCTACCAGAATATATGGTACCAAGTGCGATCGTCATCTTAGAATCTTTACCCCTAACCCCCAACGGCAAAATAGACCGGCGCGCCCTACCAGAACCAGAAGCACGTACAGGAATAGAAAATGATATAGTGCTACCGCGCAACCTCATTGAAGAAAAATTAACCCAAATTTGGCAGCAAGTATTAAGAGTAGAGCAAATAGGCATACACGATAACTTTTTTGAACTAGGAGGAGATTCCATCCTCAGCATTCAAATTATCAGCAAAGCAAAAGTTGCTGGCATAAAACTGACAGTCAAACAACTATTTGCCAATCAAACCATCGCCCAATTAGCCACAGTTGCAGGCACAACAAAAATACTCTCAATTGAACAAGGATTAGTCACAGGGACATTACCCCTAACACCAATTCAACACTGGTTTTTCGAGCAAAAATTACCAGATAAACACCACTTTAATCAATCATTTCTCCTCACAGTACCATCAAACCTCAACCTAGAAATATTAGAGCAAGTATGGCTGCAACTACTAAAACATCATGATGCTCTCAGGCTAAGATTCACTCAAACAGACACAATATGGCAGCAGATTCATGCCGCGCCAACCGATAATATTACTATCACCCGATTTGACTTATCGACAGTTCCAGAAACTGAGATAGAAACTGTCATTGAAACCACAGCCAATGAATTACAGGCGAGTTTAAATCTTTCAGAAAATCTCGTGCAACTAGCATTTTTCTGGCTGGGTATTAACAAAAAAGCGCGATTGCTGATATTAATTCACCACCTCGTAGTAGACGGTGTTTCCTGGAGGATCTTGTTAGAAGATTTGCAGACAGCTTACCAGCAACTCAGTCAAGGCAAGAACATTCAACTACCTGCAAAAACCACATCCTTCAAAGATTGGGCGCGACAACTGACAGAATATACCCAATCAGAAGTCTTGAAATCAGAACTAGATTATTGGTTGAGTCCATCTTACGATACAGTTGACTCTATTCCAGTGGACTATGCACAAGGAATAAACACTACTGCATCGGCTAGGACAGTAACAGTATCATTAAACGAAGGCGAAACTCTTTCTCTCCTGCAAGATGTTCCGAAAGCTTACAAAACACAAATTAACGATGTCTTGTTAACTGCTTTAGCGCTGGTATTAAGCGGATGGACTAACTCTGATTCAGTGTTATTCGACTTAGAAGGTCATGGGCGGGAGGAGATCATTGATGGTGTAGACTTATCACGCACCGTTGGTTGGTTTACAACGATTTTTCCAGTGGTTGTGGAACTGGGAACTATAAATGATCTTGGTACTGCGTTAAAATCTGTCAAGGAACAATTACGTGTAATTCCTAATAAAGGCATTAGCTATGGCTTATTGCGTTATCTAAATATTGATTCAGAAATTAGCGCCCAACTAGATAAAATTCCCCAAGCAGAAATTAGCTTCAATTATCTGGGACAATTTGCTCAAGTTGTGAATACATCTTCTCTGATACAAATAGCTCATGAGCCTAGCGGAAATAGCCAGAGTTTACAAGGTCATCGTCATTGTTTAATAGATATTAATGCCATCATTCTTAACGAAAAACTGCAAATAGATTGGACATACAGCAGCAATATCCATCAGCGCGAAAAAATTGAGAATATTGCTCAAGAATTTGTCGAAACTTTGCAAGAGTTAATTGCTCATTGTTTGTCAACAGAAAATGCAGGTTATACGCCTACAGATTTCCCATTAATTCAACTTAACCAACTAGAAATAGATCAGATATTACAAAATTTATGAAATTAGAACTTAGCAAAACTAATCGCCAAAATATTGAAGATATTTATCCCTTATCTCCCATGCAAGAGGGGATGCTATTTGAAAGTTTGTATGCTCCAGACTCAGGCGTATATTTTGAGCAGATAACTTGCATTTTGACGGGAAACCTAGATGTAAAAATCTTTGAACAAGCTTGGCAGCAAGTCGTAGCTCGGCATCCCGTCTTCCGCACAGCTTTTCTTTGGGAGTCTTTGAGCCAGCCAGTTCAAGTGGTGTATCAACAGGTAAATGTGACAGTCGAAAGTTATGACTGGCGGGAGTTATCTTCACAAGAGCAGCAACAGCAATTAGAAACTTTTCTGGATTCGGAGCGACAACAGGGTTTCCAAACATCGCAAGCGCCATTAATGCGCCTACATCTAATCCAGTTGGATGGGGATACTTATCAGTTTGTTTGGTGTCATCATCATTTATTACTTGATGGCTGGTCGTCACCTTTGGTTTTCCAAGATTTGTTGGAGTTTTATCAAGCTATTTCTCAGGGTAAAAGTTTATCTAACACCGGAACTGTCAGCTACCGCAACTATATTGCTTGGTTACAGCAACAGGATCGAGATTTAGCTCAAGAATTTTGGCGACAAAAACTCCAAGGTTTTACTACACCAACTCCTTTGACTGTGGATAAACCATTGTCAATGCGGGAGCAGCATTCGAGCTACAGTGAACAACAAATTGACTTAACTGTGCCAGCAACAACAGCAGTGATGTCTTTTGTCAGACAGCATCAATTGACGATGAGTAATTTGGTGCAGGCGACTTGGGGATTGTTGCTGTCTCGCTATAGCCAAGAAACAGATGTGGTTTTTGGGGCAACGGTGTCTGGTCGTCCGCCTGAACTTGTTGGTGTAGAGTCGATAGTAGGGTTATTTATCAATACTCTGCCAGTGCGGGTACAAATCTCCGAGCAGACTGAATTGCTGGGTTTATTGAAGGATTTACAGGCACAACAGATTGAGTCTGAGCAATTTTCCTATAGCTCATTAGCAGAGATTCAGGGGCTAAGTGATGTTCCCAAAGGTACATCTTTATTTGAGAGTATTGTTGTTTTTGAGAATTATCCTATTGATACTGCTGTTCTACAAGGCGATCGCAATTTTTCCCTCTCGAATTTTAGATGGATTGAACAAACAACTTATCCTCTGGCGGTTGTAGTTTCCCCTGGTGAGCAATTATCACTGAGGGTGATGTACGATGCTAGTCGATTTGAAGATGGAACGATTAGCCGGATGCTGGGTCATTTTGTAACAATGTTTGAGGCGATTGCTACTAATCCTCAGCAACGAATTTCCCAGTTGCCAATATTAACAGAATCTGAGCAACAACAGTTATTAGTTGACTGGAATGATACCCAATCTAATTATCCCCAGGATAAATCTATTCATCAGTTGTTTGAGGAGCAGGTTGAGCTTACACCCGATGCTGTAGCAGTGGTGTACGAGAATCAACGTCTCACATACCGCGAATTGAACAGCCGTGCTAACCAGTTGGCGCACTACTTGAAGTCTTTGGGTGTGAAAGCTGATGCGTTGGTGGGGATATGTGTGGAGCGTTCCTTAGAAATGGTTGTGGGACTATTGGGGATTCTCAAGGCGGGTGGTGCTTATGTGCCACTTAACCCAGAATATCCTCAAGAGCGATTGACCTTCATGCTCGAAGATACTCAGTTATCAGTCATCTTGACTCAAGAAAAACTAGTTAATAAATTAGGCAACGGCAAAGCTAGTGTAATTTGCTTAGACTCAAACTGGGATATCATCAATCAACACACACAACAGAACCCAACTACCAGCGTCAAAGCTGATAACTTAGCTTATGTAATGTACACCTCCGGTTCTACAGGTCAACCCAAAGGTGTAAGCATTGTCCATCGAAGTGTAGTTCGACTCGTCAAAGAAACCAACTATATCAGCATTTCTGCTGGTGATGTAATTGCCCAAGCCTCAAATCACGCCTTCGACGCTGCTACCTTTGAAATTTGGGGAGCGTTACTCAACGGAGCGCGGTTAGTAGGGGTGAGCAAAGATTTGGCACTTTCGCCCAGAGATTTCGCAGTCTTTATGCGATCGCAAAGTATCAGTGTGTTATTCTTGACGACTGCGTTGTTCAATCTAATTGCTCAAGAAGTCCCCTCTGCTTTCAATTCACTACGCTATCTTCTATTTGGCGGCGAGGCTGTCGATCCTAAATGGGTTAAAGAAGTACTCAACAATGGTGCGCCGCAGCGACTACTCCATGTTTATGGGCCAACAGAGAATACAACATTTAGTTCCTGGTACTTAGTGCAGGATGTCCCAGAAGGCGCGACAACTATTCCCATCGGGCAGCCAATTTCCAACACACAAATCTATTTGTTAGATCCCCAACTACAACCAGTAGGTATTGGTTTTCCGGGAGAATTATACATTGGGGGAGATGGTCTAGCTAGGGAATACCTTAACCGCACCGATTTAACACAAGAAAAATTCATTCCCAATCCGTTTGAGAAGGCAAAAGGCAGAAGGCAGGAGGCAGGAGGGAGTAAATTATATAAAACCGGGGATAAAGCGCGTTATTTAAGCAATGGCAATATTGAATACTTAGGACGCATCGATGACCAAGTAAAAATACGTGGTTTACGGATTGAGTTGGGCGAAATTGAAGCAGTTTTGAGCCAACACAGCGATGTGCAGATATCTTGTGTCATTGTCCGCGAAGATACGCCTGGAGATAAACGTTTAGTCGCCTACATCGTAACGCATCAGAACTGTCAACCTACGATGGGTGAAATACGTCAATTTCTCAAAGCAAAGCTGCCAGATTACATGATACCTTCGGCAATAGTAATCTTGGAATCTTTCCCTTTGACTCCCAACGGCAAAGTAGACCGCCGCGCTCTGCCAAAACCAGACTTAGACACCGCACTCCTAGAAAAATATGTCGCCCCGCGTACACCCGTTGAGGAAATGCTTGCACTCCTCTGGGCGCAAGTTTTGAAAGTAGAGCAAGTGGGTATTTACGATAATTTCTTTGAACTTGGGGGACACTCACTCCTAGCAACACAACTGGTTTCACGTATCCGCACTAGCTTCAAAGTAGAACTACCATTGCGTGAGTTATTTGCTGCATCAACAATTACGGAATTAATGCCATTGATTCAGCAGTTACAGCAACAAGACTTAGAACTAGCTGCACCACCCATTTTAAGGCAGGCAGAGAATGCAGAACTACCACTATCTTATGCTCAACAGCGCTTGTGGTTTTTAGACCAGTTAGAGCCGAACAGTGCTTCATACAACATTCCCTTCGGGTTGCGCTTAGTCGGAACTCTTAATGTTGCCGCGCTACAACAAAGCTTAATTGAAATTATTCATCGCCACGAAGCATTACGTACTAACTTTGTTACTGTTGATGGACAAGCTACTCAGATCATTCAAACACAACCAAATTGGTCAGTAACAGTAGTTGATTTGCAGCATTTAGTTTTAACAGAACAAGAAATCGCTACACAGCAATTAGTCCAACAACAAGCAATTGAGCCTTTTAACTTAGAGTCAGAAGCATTAATCAGAGCAACATTACTGGTGCTGTCTCATACACAACAGTGGTTATTAGTGTGTATGCACCACGTTGTCTCTGATGGCTGGTCAATAGGTGTGTTTGTTGAGGAATTAACAACGCTTTACAATGCTTATTCTCAAGGCCAACTCTCACCACTGTTGCCACTACCAATTCAGTACGCAGATTTCGCCTTATGGCAAAGACAATGGTTGCAAGGGGAAGTACTAAAGAGCCAATTGAGTTATTGGAAACAACAATTAGCGAATGCACCCACGTTCTTGCCACTACCCACAGACAGACCCAGACCTGCTGTGCAGACTTTCAATGGTGCATATCTTGAGTTTGCTTTGTCGAGTGAACTAACTCAACAGTTGGTGCAGCTGAGTCAAAAGCAAGGGGTGACTTTGTTTATGACTTTGTTAGCGGTATATAATACTCTGCTTTATCGCTACACGGGACAAGAAGATATTTTGGTGGGGACACCAATTGCTAACCGCGATCGCTCCGAGATAGAAGGGTTAATTGGCTTTTTTGTCAACACTTTAGTGATGCGGACAGAGATATTAGGCGATCGGAGTTTGAACGAATTACTCCCACGTATCCGGGAAATGGCACTGTCCGCTTATGCTCATCAAGATTTACCCTTTGAAATGCTAGTGGAAGCATTGCAACCAGAACGGGACTTGAGCCATACACCATTGTTCCAAGTAATGTTCGTTCTTAATAATGCGTCCACATCTGAAGTAGAGTTGACTGGGTTAAGCGTCAGTGAATTGCCAATAGAAAGTGCGATCGCTAAGTTTGATTTAACTTTATCAATGGAAAACACTAGCACCGGACTAGTGGGAGGGTGGGATTACAACACTGACTTGTTTGATAGCAGCACTATCGAACGCATGACTCGTCATTTTGTGACTTTACTTGAAGCAATTGTGGCGGATCCCAGCGAGCGCATTTCTCAATTACCAATGCTCACAGCATCTGAGCAGCAACAGTTATTAATTGAATGGAATGATACTCAAGTAGATTACGCCTTCGATAAATGTATCCATCAGTTGTTTGAGGAGCAGGTGGAGCGCACGCCTGATGCTGTAGCGGTAGTGTTTGAGAATCAACAATTGACGTATCACGAGTTAAATTGTCGTGCTAATCAGTTGGCGCACTACTTACGTTCTTTGGGAGTGTCCGCAGATGTGCTGGTGGGGATATGTGCCGAGCGTTCTTTAGAGATGGTAGTGGGATTACTTGGTATTCTTAAGGTGGGTGGGGCTTATGTACCACTTGACCCTGAGTATCCCCAAGACCGTCTGAGTTTTATGCTTGAAGACGCTCAAGTTTCAGTATTACTGAGTCAGCAGCAATTAGTTGAGAAATTACCAGAACATCAAGCACGTGTTGTTTGCTTAGATACCGACTGGGAAATCATTCTCCAGTCGAATCAGCAAAATCCAATCACTGGCGTGCAAGCTAGTAACTTGGCTTATGTAATTTACACTTCGGGTTCCACCGGAAAGCCTAAAGGAGCGATAAATACGCATCTAGGGATTTGCAATCGCCTCCTGTGGATGCAGCAAGCATATCAATTAACAGAAATAGACTGCGTTTTACAGAAAACTCCTTTCAGCTTCGATGTCTCCGTTTGGGAGTTTTTCTGGCCGTTATTGACTGGAGCGCGTTTAGTTGTAGCTAAACCAGGTGGACATAAAGATAGTGGTTACTTGGTCAACCTAATACTAGAACAGCAAGTTACTACACTGCATTTTGTCCCTTCGATGCTCCAGATTTTTTTAGAAGAACAAGGTTTAAAAGATTGCAGTAGCTTGAAGCGAGTTATTTGTAGTGGTGAAGCACTGCCAAAAGAACTTCAGGAACGCTTTTTTGCCTGTTTAGGGTGCCAATTGCATAATCTCTACGGGCCGACAGAAGCGGCAATTGATGTCACCTTCTGGGAATGTCAACCAGAGAGCAATTTGAAGACTGTGCCTATTGGTCGCCCAATTTCTAATACTCAGATATATATACTCGACCAAAACTTACAACCAGTACCTTTGGGTGTACCAGGAGAGTTACACATCGGTGGTGCAGGATTAGCAAAAGGCTACCTCAACCGTCCAGAGTTAACACAAGAGAAATTCATCCCCAACCCGTTTGAGGAGGCAGGAGGCAGGAGGCAGAAGGCAGGAGGGGTAAGGGAGCGGAGGAGAAAAATAGCCCAATCTCCAGCCTCCAGTCCGCGCCTCTATAAAACCGGAGATTTGGCTCGTTATTTACCAGATGGCAATATCGAATATCTGGGACGTATCGACAACCAAGTAAAAATCCGGGGTTTCCGCATTGAGTTGGGAGAAATCGAAGCAGCACTAAGTCAACATCAAGATGTACAAACATCTGTGGTCATCGTCCGCGAAGACATTCCTGGTGACAAGCGCCTAGTCTCCTACATCGTACTGCAACCAGAGCAGACTTGTACTGAGCGAAGTCGAAGTACACCCACAATTAGTGAACTGCGTAGCTTCCTCAAAGAAAAGCTACCAGAATACATGGTACCAAGTGCGATCGTCATCTTAGAATCTTTACCCCTAACCTCCAACGGCAAAATAGACCGTCGCGCCCTACCAGCACCAGAGCCAAGTAGTACATTATCAGATAAATATGCAGCTCCACGTAACCCAATTGAAGAAATCCTTGCACTGATTTGGCAACAAGTCCTAAAAATAGAGCTTGTAGGTAGACATGATAACTTCTTTACTTTGGGAGGACACTCCCTATTAGCAACGCAACTGGTTTCCCGTGTGCGTAGCAGCTTGAAAGTAGAACTGCCATTGCGATCGCTATTTGCTGCACCAACAATTGCAGAGTTAGCACAATTAATTCAGCAATTACAGCAACAAGACTTAGAACTTGCCGCACCACCCATCTTAAGGCGGGCAGAGAACGCAGAAATACCACTGTCTTATGCTCAACAGCGTTTGTGGTTTTTAGACCAGTTCGAGCCGGACAGTCCTTTCTATAACATCCCAATGGGGTTGCGCTTTGTCGGAAATGTGAATGTTGTCGCTTTGGAACAAAGCTTCAGGGAAATTATTCATCGCCACGAAGCATTACGCACTAATTTTGTTTCCGTTGATGGAAAACCAACTCAAATCATTCAAGTAGAACCAAATTGGTCACTGACAGTTGTTGACTTGCAGCATTTACCTTTAACAGAACAAGAAACTGCTGCATATAAATTAGTCCAACAAGAAGCAATTGAGCCTTTTGACTTAACAAATGATTCCTTAATCAGAGCGACATTAGTGGTGTTGTCTCCTATAGAACAGTGGTTATCAGTGTCTATCCACCACGTTGTCAGTGATGGCTGGTCTATGGGTGTGTTTGTCGAGGAATTAACAACACTTTACAATGCTTATTTTCAGGGTCAACTCTCATCACTGTTGCCACTGCCAATTCAGTACGCAGATTTTGCAATTTGGCAAAGACAATGGTTGCAAGGGGAAGTACTCAATAGCCAATTGAGCTACTGGAAACAACAATTGGCAAACGCACCGACATTCTTGCCATTACCCACAGACAGACCCAGACCTGCTGTGCAGACTTTCAATGGTGCATATCTTGAGTTTGCCCTGTCTGTTGAGTTAACTCAACAACTAACCAAACTGAGTCAACAGCAAGGTTGTACCCTGTTCATGACTTTGTTAGCGGCATATAATACCCTGCTTTATCGCTACACAGGACAAGAAGATATATTGGTGGGTTCGCCAATTGCTAACCGCGATCGCACTGAGATAGAAGGGTTAATTGGCTTTTTTGTCAATACCTTAGTCATGCGGACTAACTTGACAGAAAATCCCACCTTTAGCGAATTACTCACCCATGTTCGGGATATGGCAATGGAGGCATACTCTCATCAGTATTTGCCCTTTGAAATGCTGGTGGAAGCATTGCAGCCAGAACGGGATCTCAGCCACACACCATTGTTCCAGGTAATGTTTGTCCTCCAGAATGCGCCCACATCTGGATTAGAAATGAGTAAGCTCAATGTCAGTTCATTGCCAGTAAAACTGACAACTTCCAGGTTTGATTTAACCTTAATCATGCAGAATAGTCCTACTGGGCTGATAGGATTGTGGGAGTACAGTACTGACTTGTTTGATGCTAGTACTATCGAGCGCATGACAAATCATTTTGTCACATTATTGGAAAGCATTGTTGCTAATCCTCAACAGCAAATCTCACAATTGCCTCTGCTGAGTGAAGTTGAGCAACAAAAATTACTTGTTGAGTGGAACGATACTCAAGTTGATTATCCCCTTCATAAGTGCATACATCAGTTGTTTGAGGAGCAGGTAGAACTGACACCCGATGAGGTGGCAGTGGAGTTTAAGGAGCAACAACTTACTTACAACCAATTAAACTGTCGCGCTAACCAATTAGCTCATCACTTGCGCTCTTTGGGTGTAGGTGCAGATATTCTAGTCGGGTTGTGTGTCGAGCGCTCTTTGGAGATGGTCATTGGACTGTTGGGAATTCTCAAAGCAGGGGGAGCGTATGTACCACTCGATCCAGAGTATCCAACTGAGCGTTTGAGCTATATTTTAGAGGATACTCAAGCTAAAGTCTTGCTAACTCAGCGATCGCTTCTTGACCGACTGCCCCCAAATCAAACACAGCTTGTTTGCCTAGATACTGACCCTGAATTAATTTCTCAGTGCAGCCAGGATAATCTCATCACTGGCGTACAAGCCAATAACTTGGGTTACATAATTTACACTTCTGGTTCTACAGGTCAACCAAAGGGTATAGCCATGAATCAGCTTGCCCTTTGCAATCTGATTTTGTGGCATCCCGACAATCTGAAAATTGCTCGTAGAGCAAAAACCCTACAATTTGCTTCGATTAACTTTGATGTCTCCTTCCAAGAAATCTTCACTACTTGGTGTTCTGGCGGTACATTGTTCTTAATAACTGAGGAATTACGCCACGATACCTCAAATTTGTTAAGAGTAATCCAAGAAAAAGCAATTCAAAGAATGTTTCTCCCCGTTGTGGGATTACAACAACTAGCAGAATTCGCTGTTGGTAGTGAGTTAGTAAATACTCATTTGCGGGAAATCATTACTGCTGGGGAACAGTTACAGATTACTCCTGCCATTTCCAAGTGGCTGAGTCAGCTAAGTGACTGTACTCTACACAATCATTACGGGCCATCCGAGAGTCATGTAGCCACCAGTTTTACTTTGCCTAATTTAGTAGATACTTGGCCGCCACTACCTCCAATTGGGCGACCTATTTCTAATACTCAAATCTACATCCTAGATAAATATTTACAGCCTGTACCCATTGGTGTACAAGGGGAATTGTACATTGCTGGTGTGCTTTTAGCCAGAGGCTACTTGAACCGCCCAGAGTTAACACAAGAAAAATTCATCCCAAATCCTTTTAGTAGTGACCCTGATTCTCGCCTTTACAAAACAGGGGATTTAGCACGTTATTTAGCTGACGGTAACATCGAATCTTTAGGACGCATCGATAATCAAGTTAAAATTCGCGGTTTCCGCATCGAGTTGGGCGAAATTGAAGCAGTACTGAGCCAAGATACTAATGTACAGGCATCTTGTGCAGTTGTGCGAGAAGATACTCCAGGTGATAAACGTTTAGTCGCTTACATTGTGCCACAGCCAGAGCAGAGAGTCTCTGTAAACGTTGTGCGTAGCTTCCTCAAGGAGAAGTTACCAGAGTATATGCTGCCAAGTGCAATAGTTATCTTGGAAGCTCTACCAATTACCTCCAACGGAAAATTAGACCGCCGCGCCCTACCTGCACCTGATTTACAAAGCCAATTATCGGACAAATATGTTGCTCCACGTAACCCAATTGAAGAAATTTTGTCACTAATTTGGGCGCAAGTGTTGAAAGTAGACCTTGTGGGCATACATGATAACTTCTTTGAACTTGGAGGACATTCGCTACTAGCAACGCAACTGGTTTCCCGCGTCCGTACCAACTTGAAAGTCGAACTACCATTGCGTAGCTTATTTGCTGCGCCAACAATTGCTCAATTGTCCCAAAACATTCAACAGTTGCAGCAACAAGACTTAGAACTTGCTGCACCACCCATCTTAAAGCGGGCAGAGAATGCAGAAATACCACTGTCTTACGCTCAACAGCGTTTGTGGTTTTTAGACAAGTTAAACCCAAATAGTGCCTCATACAACATCCCCGTTGGCTTGCGCTTAGTCGGAACTATTAATGTTGTTGCCTTAGAACAAAGCTTTAGGGAAATTATTCATCGCCACGAAGCATTACGCACCAACTTTGTTGTCATTGATGGAAAGCCTTTACAAACTATTCAAACCCAGACGAATTGGACAATTACTGTTGTTGACTTGCAGCATTTACCCGTAACACAACAAAAAACGGCTGCACAGAAATTACTGCAACAACAAGCAATTGAGCCTTTTGACTTAGAGTCAGAAGCATTAATTAGAGCCACATTAATGGTGCTATCTCCTACAGAACAGTGGTTATCTGTATGTATGCACCACATTGTCAGTGATGGTTGGTCAATGAGTGTGTATGTTGAGGAATTAACAACGCTTTACAATGCTTATTCTCAGGGTCAACCGTCACCTTTGTTGCCACTGCCAATTCAGTACGCAGATTTTGCAATTTGGCAAAGACAATGGTTAGTCGGGGAAGTACTGAAGAGCCAATTGAGCTACTGGAAACAACAATTGGCAAACGCACCGACATTTTTACCATTACCCACAGACAGACCTAGACCTGCTGTGCAGACTTTCAATGGCGCACATCTGGAGTTTACACTTTCTGTTGAGCTAACTCAAAAGTTGGTAAAACTGAGTCAACAGCAAGGGGGAACTTTGTTTATGACTTTGTTGGCAGCTTATAATACTCTGCTTTATCGCTACACGGGACAAACAGATATTTTGGTCGGGACACCAATTGCTAACCGCGATCGCACTGATATAGAAGGGTTAATTGGCTTTTTTGTCAACACTTTAGTCATGCGGACGAGCTTGGCAGAAAACCCCAGCTTTAACGAATTACTCCCGCGCCTGAGAGAAATGGCACTGTCCGCTTATGCTCATCAAGATTTGCCCTTTGAAATGTTGGTAGAAGCATTGCAGCCAGAACGAGACATGAGCCATACACCACTGTTCCAAGTGATGTTCATTCTCCAGAATAATCCCGCATCTCAATTGGAATTGACCGGGTTAAGTGTCAGCGAATTGTCAATAGAGACTTCCACGACAAAGTTCGATCTGGCTTTAGTAATGGAGAATACTGGCACTGGACTAATGGGTTGGTGGCAGTACAACACTGACTTGTTTGATAGCAGCACTATCGAACGAATAATGGGTCATTTTGTAACACTGCTAGAAGGTATTGTGGATAATCCCCAAGAGCGGATTTCGCAATTACCAATGCTCACAGCGTCCGAGCAACAGCAGTTATTGGTTGAGTGGAATGATACTCAAGTAGACTATCCCCACGATAAATGTATTCATCAGTTGTTTGAAGAGCAAGTTCAACGCACACCCGATGCTGTGGCAGTTGTCTTTGTAGACGAGCGCAGCGAGGCTTCTGGCAGAGTAAATGAACAGCTGACTTACCACCAGTTAAATTGTCGTGCTAACCAGTTAGCTGATTACTTGCAGTCCTTGGGAGTGTCCGCAGATGTACTAGTGGGGTTGTGTGTGGAGCGATCGCTTTTAATGATCATAGGATTGTTGGCAATTCTCAAAGCGGGTGGCGCTTACGTACCCCTTGACCCAGAGTATCCTAGTGAGCGTCTGAGTTTTATGCTAGAAGACACTCAAGTTCCGGTACTGCTCACCCAACAACACTTACTTTCTCAACTACCCCCAAATCAAGCAAGACTGGTTTTTATAGATGAAATCTGGTTAGAAATTGGTCAAAATAATCAAGATAACGTTACTAGTAAAATCACAGCTTCTAGTCTAGCGAATGTGATTTATACGAGCGGTTCCACAGGTAAACCTAAAGGTGTGATGGTTGAACATCAGGGATTAGTTAACCTAGCTCAAGCTCAGATTCAAACTTTTGGTGTACACTCTGATAGTCGCGTTCTTCAGTTTGCTTCCTTGAGTTTTGATGCTTGTATCTGGGAAGTTATTATGGCCCTGAGAATAGGAGCAACACTATACCTGGGAACAAAAGACTCAATAATGCCCGGTATGCCGTTAATGGAGCGATTGGGCGATGATGGAATTACCCATGTCACCCTACCACCATCAGCCCTAGCAGTCCTACCTACTGAAGAACTTCCCAAACTGCAAACAATCATCGTCGCTGGTGAAGCCTGTTCTCCTGAACTGATAAAACTCTGGTCTGCTAGTAGAAACTTCTTCAATGCTTATGGCCCAACAGAAGCCAGCGTCTGTGCCACAGTAGCCAAATGCACTCCAGAGGACAACAAAATTACCATTGGTCGTCCAATTGCCAATACACAAATCTACATTTTAGACTCGCAATTACAACCAGTACCAATTGGTGTAACAGGAGAACTGCACATTGGTGGTGCAGGGGTGGCAAGAGGTTATCTCCATCAAAGAGAGTTGACACAAGAGAAATTTATCTCCAATCCCTTTAACGATGAACCAGATTCTCGGCTTTACAAAACAGGAGACATAGGACGTTATCTACCAAACGGCAACATCGAATACCTGGGACGGATCGACAATCAACTAAAAATCCGAGGTTTCCGAATTGAGCTAGGGGAAATTGAGGCAATACTGAGTCAGCATCCAGGAGTTAGAGAAAATGTGGTAGTAGCGAGAGAAGATATTCCCGGAGAAAAACGCTTAGTAGCTTATTTTGTGCCGCAGTTGGAGCAAACACCAACTACTAATGAGTTACGCATTCTCTTGACAGAAAAATTACCACAGTACATGGTGCCTTCTGCTTTTGTCAGGTTAGAGCTTTTACCTTTAACTCCTAATGGCAAGGTAGACCGCAAAGCCTTACCTGTTCCTGATTTCCAGAATACTCAGTTGGCAGTCACTTTTGTGGCACCACGTACCCCTGTAGAGAAAATATTGGCAGACATTTGGGCTAATGCACTGCATATAGAGAAAGTGGGTGTTGTGGATAATTTCTTTGACTTAGGAGGTCATTCACTGACAACAATTCGGGTGATGTCCCAGATAAATGAGACTTTCCAGATTAAGTTACCGTTACGCCACTTATTTACCGCCCCAACTGTAGCTGAACTGGCTCAAACTATTGAATCTACCTTTGGGGCAAACTCTAGTGTCCGTGCAAATGAAATTACTACTCTAAACTTAGAGGCTGAAGTTGTCCTAGACCAGACAATTAAGCCAGGAAACCTAGTTTATCAACCTGTAAGTGAACCAAAGGCGATTCTGCTGACAGGTGCAACAGGCTTTGTCGGTGCTTTCTTGCTGGCAGAATTATTACAACAAACTCAAGCAGATATCTATTGTTTGGTGCGTGCTGGTGATTTTAACGCAGGGAAACAACGACTGGAAGAAACCCTAAAAACTTATTTAGTTTGGGAGGAATCTTTTAACTCGCGGATTATTCCAGTATTAGGAGATTTATCTCAACCGCTTCTCGGTCTTTCAGATGAGCAGTTTCACTTCATGGCTCTTAAAATTGACTCAATTTACCATAATGGCGCTTTGGTGAATAATATTTATCCATACGCTTTGTTCAAAGCAGCAAATGTTCGTGGTACTGAGGAAGTCTTGAGATTAGCTAGTCAAATCAAAATCAAGCCTGTGCATTTCATTTCTACTGCTAGTGTTTTTACCTCAGATGAGTATTTCAAATTAGGGGTTGTTTTAGAAAATGATCCTCTGGAACACAGTCAAGGGCTGGTTGGAGGTTATACCCAAAGTAAATGGGTTGCAGAAAAGATTGTCATGATAGCACGCGATCGCGGTTTGCCTTGTAGTATCTACAGGCTTGGTAGAATAACATGGCACAGTCAAACCGGCGTTTGGAATTCAAATGATATGTTTTACAGATTCATCAAAAGCTGCATTCAACTAAAAAGTGCGCCAGAGATGAACAGTTTGATAGAAATTACACCTGTTGACTATCTTGCCAAGGCCTTAATCAACCTGTCGCAGCAGCCAGAATCTTTGGGCAAAGCCTTCCATCTAATTAGTTCTCATTCTGCTCCTTGGAGTCAATTTATTAACTGCATCCGCTCTTTGGGCTACCCACTGCAAGAGCTTTCCGATGAGGGTTGGCAAGCTAAACTAGTTCGTAGTAACCAAATTTCTACTGATAACGCTTTATATTCAGCTATATCGCTGGCTGAAGACAATACATCTTCAGAGTCCAATGCAACATCTAGCTTAAAAATTGATTGCCAAAATACCCTCAATGGACTTGCAGATACCACCCTTCGCTGGCCGGAAGTAGACGATAAATTACTCCAAGCTTTCTTTACCAACTTTAGCAATTCGACTTTGGACAAAAAAAGTAATTGAGGTTTTTTGCATAAAGGTGGTGTACAGTGACAAATCTCGTACAACTTTTTGACTGTCCCGTTGTGTTGATATCTCCATTGAAACTGCAACTCAAAGACATTGGATACCAAATTGCCAAAATTGTTCAGGGTATTCTCCCATACTCCACCTCCAGAAGCGTCAATAATTTCTCTTCCACAGCCGTTAGATAACGTGAGTTCGACGGGTATAAAAGCCAAAAAAGCTTGCTAGATATGAATTTGCTTAACTGGGCAGGCGAAGTGCGATCGCTACGATTGATTGAGAATCAGCAAAAAAGTCACAAAAAAATGCCGAGACTAATAATATCTAACAAAAATAAGGGTCTCGGCTATGTCTACCATGATATCTCGCCTCGACATTACGCAAATTTTCTGCGACGTAGATGATTTCTGTAACCAATGGGAAAATCTCTGGCAGAAAGTACCACAATTGCCATCGACAACAGGAGAAAGGCGCAGCACTTCCCGAATGCATCATTCAGTTGTGATGACAATAGTCATCGCATTTCATGGCAGTGGATATAAGACTTTCAAGGAATACTTAATTATTTAATTCTCATTTCTGATGAACTAATCCTTGGGGAAATCCTGGTGGTAGCGACTTGACGAAATAGACCTTGACTGGTTCATCTAGATTTGAGTTCTTCACATAAGATGTACTGAGAAAAGGACGATATTGAGTCTGGTGAGCAAGATATACTTTCATGAAAGCTGTACTAAAAGCCTGAAAATGAATGCGTCCCAATTCTGGGTCACGTCCAGAGAAACTGTTAGAAGATGGTAAAATTACGCTACTCACACCAGCAATCAAATCGGTATGAGTCCCTTTGTCACCAATACCCAAATACTTTTCTTTGGTAGTCAACCAAGAAAATGCTTGTACTTGTTCCAACAAGACGGGAGTAACCGTGTCTGAGGCTCCGCCAGCAATGACTACAGGAATTTCGATTCGGCTCATACCTGCTTGCCCAAGAATACTACTAGTAATTGGATTCAGAGCAATCACAGCTTTAACTCGGCGATCGCGTAAATCTAGGTTACTTAAGTTTTGTTGGATCTGTTCATAATCAGGAGAGTTTTTTCCCAGTGCTAAAGCACGACACTGCAACAACAACGACATATTGACCGAATCGGGTTCAGATTTACAATCTTTGTGCAACTGATTAATATTGATATGTGCGCCAGCTAAGACTAAGGCTGTGTAACCACCAAAAGATTGTCCAATCACACCAACTTGTTGAACGTTGATTTTTCCTTGTAGCCAGGGATCAGATGTTGAACGCTGCTCTAATTGATTAAGCACAAAAGTTACATCTAAAGGTCGGTCAATTAATTCTGTGTCTGCAAATACTTGTTGGCTTTTCCCTGTGAGTAGTGCTTCCATTTGCAGAGAATCACTACCAGGATGCTGAGGAACAACAACAGCAAATCCATAGGATGCTAAATTTTCTGCCAAGTAAGCAAAGCTCTCGCGATCGGAACCTAGTCCATGAGAAATAACTACAACTGGTGCAGGTGTTTGACTTTTAGGTAAATAGATATCTGTCTGAATGACTCTAGTTTTAATACTTCCAGTCAGGGATTTACGATTAGTATCCACAAAGGCGATCGCTCTCTTCTCCCAAGTGAACGATCCTGACTTGTTGTATAACTCCGGTAATTTTGAGATATCTACAGGTGGTTCAGTCGATATTTCTGTATTAGACTGTTGCTCAATTACAGAGAGAGCTTGACTTGTCTCCTTGTTTAGAGTAGAAAGTTTATTCATCAGTGCGAAAAGCTCTTGGGAGTTAATCCGAATACTCTGTGAAGGGAAGTAGCGCATCGTATTCAGGAGTGTTAATCCCTCTGGATCAGCCGCCGCTAGAATCAACGCCGCACGAATTGCATAAAAACCGTTTTGTCTTGAATCTGTTTGAATCAATTCACCCGCAGATTTTAACATCGATTCTCCAATTTCTGAATAGAGAAATTGAGAGACTGCTACGGAATTTAATTTTTGTTTTTCAGTCAAAACCTGACGCAGTTGAGCAATATCCTCTGGTTTGAGGTACTTTTTATATGATGCTAGTTCACTGCTAATTTTACCTTCTTGAGCATAAGTTTTTAAATCAGTAACAGGAAGAGAAAATTCTAAAAGACTGTAAGAAAATTTTATTTGTTCAGCACCGAGGGCTGGCATCATTCCCATACTCAACAGCCCGATAGTAGTACCGACCCAAGCAGGAATTTTAAGTTTCATAGCATGGTGTGAATGAGTAATTTGAATCACAAACAGACTTGTGTCTTCTAAAGCACGGACAGTACTTGTATACAAATGGTATTGGTAGTCAAGCTTGAGAGCGATCGCATCCTAATCGCTTTCAAGAAACAAGGGCTGCTCTCAAACAGTTAAGCAGGGACATCTCCCTGAAACTTGACGACTGTTCCTTGACTCTTTCCATTCAAAGAGGCTAATTCTCCAGATGGAGTAGGTTCAGGCGATTGGGGTGGCTTACCTTTAGAGCCAAAGTCTGTGAGGTTTTTGACCACCACGTAAAGGACGGGCACTAGCAGCAGACTCATGATCACGGAGATAAATAACCCACCAAACACCGCCGTACCAAGGGATGTCCGGCTGGCTGCACCAGCGCCGGATGACAGTAGTAGGGGAAGGAATCCACACAGGGAGGCGATGGTGGTCATGAGAATCGGGCGGAGTCGCTGTTGAACTGCATGGAGTACGGCTTGGGCGATGGTCATTCCTTTCTCCCGCGATTGGTTGGCAAATTCTACAATCAAAATCGCGTTCTTACTCGCCAATCCAATCAACATCACCAGTGCCACCTGACAATATAAATCGTTGACTAACCCGCGCACTGAGACAAATAACAGAGCGCCTAAAATCGCAAAGGGTACTGTCAGTAAGATGATGATTGGGTCGATGTAATTTTCGTACTGCGCTGCCAAGATGAGAAACACAGCCACGATACCAAAACCAAAGATCAAAATCGTTTGTCCGCCAGACTTGGCTTCTTCTCTAGAAATTCCTGTCCAGTCATAACCCAAACCGGGCTGGTCGATCTCCTTAAAGGTCTGCTGCATCGCCGCAATTGCTTGCCCAGAACTGTAACCGGGCGCAGCATTGCCTTGAATCTTGATGGAGCGAAATAAGTTGAAGTGGTTGATGGTTTGCGGCCCTGTAATGGGAGTCACTTTGGCGACTTCATTTAGTAGCACCAGATTACCACTTCGGGAACGAACATTAATTTGACCAATATTGTCTGGAGAGTTCCGAAACTGTTCATCTGCTTGGATATATACTCGATAGCTGTGCTGAGAGAAGGTAAAATCGTTGACATACTGCCCGCCCATGTAAGCGCCCAGGGTATTCATTGCCTCACTAAAATCGACATTCAGGGCTTCTAAGCGATCGCGGTTAATGTCAATCTGGTACTGGGGGGTGCTAGCTGTAAATTGAGTGAACACTTGGCGCAAGATAGGATTTTGATTGGCTTTGGCAATTATTTGTTGCGCGATCGCCAGAAATTGATCGATACTCAGTTGTCCGTTGCTGCGGTCTTGAAGTTGAAATTCAAAGCCACCTGTTACCCCATAGCCAGAGACGGCGGGTAGGTTGGATGTAAAGATCAACGCATCTTGATTTTGGGCAAAGATCCCATTTAGCCGTTGCACGATCCCCTTCACCGAATGTTCGTCACCCTGGCGCTCTTTCCAATCTTTCAGCCTAAAGAAAAATGTCCCCTGATTTGGGCCATTGCCATTTAGACCAAAACCGGCAATGACTAGAGACGCTTCCATCTCCGGCACTTCTTTTTTCAGGGTTTGAGACACAGTGTTAACAACTTTTTCGGTGGAGGCGAGGGAAACACCATCGGGAGCCTGAATCAGACCGACGATAATACCTTGATCCTCATCTGGCACAAATCCACTGGGGACGGAAATATATATAAACGCCGTTGCCGCCAGTCCGAGGATAAATAGCCCCAGCACGAACATTCGGATGCGGATCAGAAACTTGCTCAGACTCTCGTATTGCTCCAGTACCCAGCTAAAGCCCCGGTTGAACTGACGAAAAAACCAGCCCAGCGGCCCTCGCCCTTCACCCTCGGTATGATGCAGGAAGAGTCCAGACATACTGGGGGTGAAACTCAGCGCATTGAATAAAGAAATGCCGATGGAGAAGATAATGATCAATGCGAACTGCCGATACATAATGCCGGTCGCGCCCGGAAAAAAGGATACCGGGATAAATACTGCCATCAACACCAAAGAGGTGGCAATCACTGCCCCAGAAAGCTCCCCCATCGCCTCAAAAGCCGCTTGCCGTCGGTCTAAGCCTTGTTCCATCTTGGCAGCAATCCCCTCTACCACAATGATCGCATCGTCTACCACCAGACCCGTTGCCAGTACTAATCCAAACATGGTCAACGTGTTGAGTGAGAAGCCCAGGAGATAGGCAAAGGCCAATGCACCAATCAAGGATACAGGAACAGCGATCGCCGGAATGATCGTCGCCCGCCAATCTTGCAAAAAGACGAAAATCACCAACACCACTAGGGCGATGGCTTCCATCAGCGTCTTGAGTACTTCTTCGATTGAGACTTCCACAAACTTGGTTGTGTCGTAGGCAATGACGGCTTTCACCCCTGGGGGAAAGTTTTTCTCCAACTCTGCAATTTGCGCTTCCACAGCTTTGGCAGTATTCAGCGCATTACTACCCGGAAGCTGATAGATCAACATCCCAACGCCGGGTTTGCCCTGTACCAATGCCGAAGTTGTATAATCCTTCGCGCCTAACTCGGCTCGTCCCACATCCTTAAGTTTAACCAGTGTCCCGTTAGTATCGGACTTGATGACCAAATTCTCGAATTCCTTGACATCTTTTAATCTACTATTGATGCGGAGTGGGAAATTCGATTTCTGATCCGTCTTCGTGGGCGCTTGACCAATTGACCCTGCCCCCACCTGAACATTCTGAGAAGTTAGGGCACTGCTGACATCCGTTGCCGTTAATCCCCGACTGGCTAAAGCGTTGGGGTCAAGCCATAGCCGCATTGCATATTGGCGTTCACCAACCAAAGTTGCATCCCCAACACCAGGGACTCGCTTGATAGCATCGGTGATGTATAGGTCAACATAGTTACTCAAAAAGATGTTGTCGTACTCGCTATTTTCGGCATAGAAGCCATAAACTAGGAGAATGCTGTTGGAACGTGCTAGGGTAGTTAATCCAGTTTGCCGTACAGCCTCAGGTAAACTTGGTTCAGCGATCGCAGCTCGATTCTGCACGTTAACTTGGTTAATGTTACGGTTGCTCGCTGGATCGAACAAAGTTGAAATGGTGCTGGAGCCGTCATTACCACTGCTTGAAGTCATGTATTGCATCCCCTCAACCCCGTTCACTTGCCGCTCAATCACCGTTGAGACGGTATCTTCAACGGTTTGGGAATCTGCGCCAATATAGACGCTGGTGGTTTGCACTTGAATGGGGGCAATTTCTGGTAAGTTGTTAATCGGCAGCAAAGGAATACAAATGCCACCAATCAGCAAGATTAGGATGGTGCAAACCGTTGATAAGACAGGTCGCTTGATAAAGGTGTCTGCGATCGACATGATGATTGTACCATTTTAGATTTTGGATTGAGAAAGTCCTAAGAGGATGTTTTAAAAGTGGTTGGCTGTGATTTTAATCGAATTATTACCCCCCTTAATCCCCCCTTATAAAGGGGGGAAACAATAAAATCCGGTTCCCTCCCCTTGATCAGAATTTCGTTATATTCAAATTGATCAATACACTCTTGGGAAACAATAAAATCCGGTTCCCTCCCCTTGATCAGAATTTCGTTATATTCAGATTGATCAATACACTCTTGGGAAACTAATAAAATCCGGTTCCCTCCCCTTTATAAGGGGAGGGTTAGGGTGGGGTAAAAAATATTTGACACATCAATCATGATTTTTCAAACATCCTCTAATTACGAATTACGAATTGGTATTAACTTTTAAGGTTGTGGTTGAACGGGTACGCCATCACGTAGTTTGAGAATATTGGACACCGATATGCGATCGCCTGGTTTAATTCCCTCTAAAATCGGATAGCGATCGCTTTGCACTTCACCCAACTTCACAGGTTTTTGATGCACAACGAATTGCGGTTTTTCCTTAGATTTGTCTTCTTCCACCACAAAGACAAAATTCTGTCCACCAATGCGACTCACCACTTGAGTTGGAATCAAAATACCCGGTTGCTGGCTCCAGATAATCCGAGCGCGAACATATTGCCCATCCCGCAATTTGCCACCGGAATTAGCAAATCGAGCTTTCACTAAAATAGATTGAGATGTACTCACTTGTGGCGAGATAAAGTTAATGCCGCCAGTAGTTAAACGCTTACCTGTGTTGGCATCCAGTAGCTCTACAGGTAATCCCCGACGCAGTTGAGCAGCATTGTTGGATGGCACCGAAATTCGCATATCTAGGGCATCGTTTTTGGTAATTGTCGTCAACGTTCCGCCAATATTCACGTAATCGCCCACTTTCACGGAGAAATCGCCGACAATACCATCAAGCGGTGCAACCACCTGCTTCTGGTTCAGATTCACTTGATTTGAGGCAACTTGAGTCTGGGCTTGCTGCACGTTCGATTGTGCTTGCTTGACACTGGCTTGGCTGGCGTTCACCTGCTTTTTAGCAGCATTTAGGGTAGCGATCGCTGCATCTAAGTTGTTTTGAGCAATATCGAGTTCTTGCCTTGCCTGTGCGCCTTCTGTTACAAGCATCTTGGTTCGCCGGAACTGCACTTGCTGTAATTTCACATCTGCGGCGGCTTTAACTTCATTGGCTTGTTGTTGTTCAAGTTGTGCCTGGGCGGTTACTACAGCCGCCCGATTAGAGTTAACCACAGCAATGGCGCTGGAGACATTGGCTGTAGTCTGATCCAAACTTAAAGATAGAATCGGCGTTCCCTTGCTGACGCGATCGCCACTGGCTACAAATATGCGTTCGATTCGCCCTTGAATTTGCGGCTGAAGCGAAACGCGTTCCTGGGCTTCTAATGTGCCGACAAACTCGGAGGTAGATTGAACTTGACTCGATTCAACAGTCTGCACCTTAACCGGAAGAGGCGGTGGCGCTTTTGCTGGCGGGGCTTTTCGGTTGCCTAATAATTCCCAGCCCACAAAGCCCCCACCCCCAATTAGCAGAACTGCCAGTATGACCCAAAGCCATCTCTTGCGCTGTCGCGGGGGTTTAGAAGCGGTTTCTTCAGTATTGATCGGATCTGTTGACACTGGCGCTAAGACTGAACCAGAGCGGTTTGCAGCACTGTTTTTCAGATCGGCAGTTGGCTCAGAAGATACAGATTCAAATGGGCGATCGAGTGACATAAGATGTTCAACTCCGTCAGACAATTTTAGATTTTAGATTTGGGATTTTGGATTGACTATTAAGGAATCATTGGTCAAGATTCGTAATTCAGATTAAATCTGGGTTTCCAGGTTTGAATCTGTCGCAAATATCTTTCAAATTGGTATAAATTACACAATTTTCTGACTTACAGAAATGAAGCTTTAGACAATTCTTGACAGGACTTTAATCTCTGCGTTCAGCAGTCATTTGCCAAATTCTTTCTAAGGTTTGAATTTGCCGTAGCCGGATTGCTATTGGTTTATGATGTCTTGTATGCCGCCTGCCAACCCCAACTCCGATACAGAAGAAGATTGCTGCAACACAAAGACAAGCTACAAACAAAAGGTTGCCAGACAAACTATCAACCTGGTTAGGTGAATAGGTGAGGTCAACTTGATCAAGTTGTTCAGTAATTGGAGTTGCAAATTGAGGGTTTGCTGTCAGGTCAGCTGAAGAGAACCTGTTCATACTACTATGCTTCTCTTAATCATTAGTATTACCAAAGGCTGAAGTTTGCTTTATACAGTAGTAATCCGCTTCAACGAAGAGGCAGGGGGCAGGGGGCAGGGGGCAGGGAGCGGGGAGCAGGGAGCGGGGAGCAGGGAGCGGGGAGCGGGGAGCGGGGGGAAATGACCCCTGACTCCTGCCTAGTTTGCGGAGCGGAACATGGGTCTGAGTCCCCCACTTCTGCTAAGTGGTTCTCGAACAGGGAGGGGTCGAATCCCCATCTGAACTATCTCCCCTGCTCCCTGCTCCCTGCTCCCCTGCTTCTTTTTCAATATCTCCTCGGTAAACCATCCCCTAGAATCAAAATCGGCGGATTATCATTTTCATGAATCTGTGCTAGCGATCGCATTTGTACTCTCCTTGATTTTTGTTTCGGCTGAGTTAGTTCTAACAGACGAAACTGTTTAGTCTTGGTTAAAAGTAATAGTAAACAAAACTGTTTCGTATTGTCAAGGAGGTATAATAGAAATCAGTCAATAGTGTTAGTGGATGCCCAGCAAAGCGGGAAATTGAGTGATGAGTAATGTTAAGAGTGTTGAGCGGGAGTTATCGCCCGAAAAAACTGAAGCGATTCTGCGGGGAGCGATGCAGGAGTTTATGGAGCATGGCTATGCAGGAGCCAGGATCGATAAAATTGTGGCAGCCGCAGGGGTTTCTAAAGCCACAGTTTACCGACGCTTTGCCGATAAAGAGACATTGTTTACCGCCCTAATCCAACGAATGGCAGAGAAAGTAAACTTTTTTGAGCAACAAGACTTTCCCTCATGCGAAGAAGAACCCGTTGTATTCTTGAAACTTCATGCTACAAAAATGCTGAACTGTGCTGCTCAAAACCCGCAAGATATAGCACTTTTTAGAATCGTCATTGGTGAATCAGGTCGCTTTCCAGAACTAGGACGCGCTTTTCTCCAAAATGTTGAGAAACCAAATCTTGACTTTATCACCCAATACTTTGCTACTCATCCTAAACTTCAGCTTACCGACCCAGAAGTTGCAGCTAGAATGTTTATCGCAACGCTGCTCCATATTGTGACTACGCGAGATTTGCTGCATGGTGGAGATATTATGCCAATAGAGAGCGATCGCCTCATCGATGGCTTGCTCGATCTGATTATTCATCCAAGCCAGAGCGTCAGATTATGACTCCGGTAAAAAATCAGAGTCAAGGACTTGCTCTAGTGTAAAGAGAGATTGTTCGGGGAAAGTGGCGATGTCTAATCCAGTTTCAATGACAGCCAGCCGTCTAGCCGTTTGGTAGCTTTCATCAAAAACTTGATCAAAGTAAGGCTTCAAACTCGGACTTTCCTTGAGTGCCTTTTGGACTCGCCTGCGGTGTTCTAAAATTGTGTACTGCCAACTTTTTGAGCGTCTTTCAGTTTGAATTTGATATTTGAGCAGATGCATCAGCAACACTTCCAGATTGCTCTCCAATGCCCGCTTTTCACTTCTGCCCATCGTTTCAATTTCTTCAATCAGGTTGTCTAAGTCCAGTTGTGTGAAACTCTTTTGTTTGAGCAGTTCTGCCGTGGTTTGAATCCACAGGTAAAAATCTTGCTCATACAAAGAAGAACCAGATACCGTTTGAGATTGGGGCAGTTGGGCAGTCACGTCGCTTCGCTCCGAATTCAAAATTAACAGCAAAATCTTTTAAATCAGGGTGTGATTATGACTCATACCAATTCAATACGCTTGGGTTAAGCTCTTCTTTCCTCTCTCTGCGTCCTTGGCGTTCTTGGCGGTTCGTTAAAAAAATTGACTTTGACAAAGAGTTTTAGCCCTAACTGAACCGTATTGCATACCAATTCTGTATGAAGATGCGCTAAACCATATTTAAGTTCAAGAAAGAAGAAAGAAAAACGAACCGCAAAGTACGCAAAGGACACAAAGGAAGAAAGAAGTTAAAAGGGTTTGGCGCAGCCTCATAAAGAAATGGTATCAGGTAAAAAATCGGGGTCGAGGGCTTGCTCTGGCGTAAAAGGAGATTGTTCGGGGAAGGTAACTACAGCCAATTCAGTTTCATCGGCAGCCAAGAGCCTAGCATCGTCATAACACAGCCCGAAAACCTGATCAAAATAGGGTTTAAGGCTAGGACTTTCTTCTAGAGCTTGTCTGATGCGCTTGCGATGCTCCCGAATAGTTGCTCGCCAACTACCAGACCGCTTTTCGGCTTGATATTTAGACTTCAATAGATGCATCAGCACCACTTCCAAATTGCTTCTGAGCGCTTTCTTTTCACTTCTGCCCATTGTTTCAATTTCGTCAATCAAATTCTCTAAATCCAGTTCTGTCAGCCGACCTTGTTTGAGCAGTTCTGCCGTGGTTTGAATCCACAGGTAAAAATCTTGCTCATACAAAGAAGAACCAGATACCGTTTGAGATTGGGGCAGTTGGGCAGTCATAAGCATTTTTAGTTAGCGCCGACTATCCTTTATGGTAGACCATTCTCGATCAGTGTTTGGTCATTTGATAGAGTATTGCGTTAAAATAAGCGATCGCTATCCTAGTTAAGTAATGCCCGGAAATTCCCGGAGGTGTGATTGACCAAGTTTATTTTGAAAATTTTGTGGTTAGACGAAAACGTTGCTCTAGCAGTCGATCAAATTGTCGGCAAAGGTACAAGTCCTTTGACTAAGTACTTTTTTTGGCCCAGAAATGATGCCTGGGAAGAGTTAAAAAAGGAATTAGAATCCAAACATTGGATTACCGATCTGGATCGTGTCGAGTTGCTTAACAAAGCAACAGAAGTGATTAACTACTGGCAAGAGGAAGGCAGAAACCGTCCAATGGCAGAAGCTCAGTTGAAATTTCCAGAAGTTGCCTTCACAGGTAGCGCCTGATATTATACAACATTAGCGATTCTGCTGTTCTACAAGCTGCCACAGTTTGATAGTCTTGTCCCGGCTGCCACTTGCAATTAATTGTCTAACTTGGCTCACAGCAACAGCAGATACTGAGTCTACATGACCAGAGAGAGTAACAATCTCTTCTGCTGTGCTTACCCTCCAAAGTTTAACTGTTTTGTCGCAACTTGCACTTAGGAGCGTTTCGCCATCGGCAGTAAAAGCCACAGCCACCACAGACCAAGAATGGCCTACGAGTGTGCAAATTAGCTTACCTGTGTTTACCTCCCACAATTTAATAGTGTTATCATCACTACCTGTCGCCAAAATTTGACCATCAGGACTAAAAGCGACTGTCAAAACCGCCCATGCATGACCCGAAAGGGTGCTTAACAAGCTATAGCATGGGCGGTTTTCAATAGAAGGCAAGGGAGCAGGGGGCACGGGGAAAGGGGAATGTCCTCCGCCCCTTGTGGATAGTCTTTTAACTCAGCACTATTCATATCCCCCTGCCCCCTGCTCCCTGCTCCCCTGCCTCCTCTTGGTATCTGCCACAGGCGAATTGTTCTGTCATAACTAGCGCTGGCTAAAATCTGTCCTTGGGGACTAAATGCTACTGAATTTACCTGTAATTGGTGTCCAGCTATGGTGCAAATTTCTTTACCAGTATTTATATCCCAGAGTTTAATTGTCTTATCCCAGCTACCACTAGCGAGAATCTGCCCATCTGGACTAAAAGCAACTGATTTTACAGCGTGTGAGTGTCCCAATAAGGTGGAGATTTCCTTTAATGTCTCAACTTGCCACAATTTAATAGTTTTATCGTCGCTAGCAGTTGCCAGAATTTGACCATCAGGACTGAAAGCAACTGATTTCACTGCTTGGGAGTGTCCTGATAAGGTAGCTAGGACTTTTTGGGTATTTAAATCCCACAATTTGATGGTTTTGTCATCACTACCACTAGCCAAAGTGTTACTGTCAGGAGTGATGGCAAGAGCATTTACACTACTCAATGTCCCAGAATGCCCAGTTAGGGTATACAAGCATTGCCAAGGAGGATTTTGAATTTTGGGGTGTGCTTCCAGCGCAACTTGGATTTTCGATTCTATACCCATTGCTTGCATAACTTCATCAGCTGATTGAAAGCGGCGATTGACAGCATTTTGCAGCAGCTTGTCGAGAATTTGTGCCAGGCGTAGACTCCTTGAGTCTTGTCGCCAGACATCGCTCACCTTAGTAGTAAGATATTGTTGCCAAACCCAACAATCGTTAGCAATATCAAATAAATCAAAGGGAGAAATCTGGGTAAGTAAGTAAATACAAGTTATGCCCAAGCTATATAAATCACTAGCAAAAACTGCTTTTCCTTTAGCTTGTTCTGGTGCAGCGTATTCTGGACTGCCCATACTGGTTTCAGATGTTAGCCGATCAATTTCTGTGAAGATTTTCGCGGTGGTAAAATCGACTATGACGAAATCCCCTTTTTTGGTAACTGGGGATCTACGGATGATATTGTGGGGTTTAATGTCGCGGTGGATGATGTGGCGATCGCTCATAAATTGAAAAACTGGCAACACATCTTCTAAAAGTTGCCAAATCTGAGTTTCATTAAAAGCGCCTTCTTCTTCTACCACCTGAGCTAAATTAGTTCCTGCAATAAACTCCTGCACTAAATAAAAATGCCCATTCTGCTCAAAATAAGCGAACATTGCGGGAATTTGCGGATGATTCCCTAATTCTTCTAGCTGTTGCGCCTTTTGCCCAAAAGTAATAGAAGTTTCAGATTCCAGTGATAATTCTTGAACAACGCAAGGAATCGGCGGAAACTGACCCTCATCTACAGCGAGGAAGGTTTTACAGAATCCCCCTTTACCAATCTGCTTAATTAAACGATAGCGTTCTTGTAACAACAAAATTTCTTTGCTTACAGGGTATCCACAATAAAATATATAGCAATCCCAATACCTTAGCCAAAATAAAAGGATGAAAAGAGAGGGATGATGTAATAGAGTTATTGTCTTCGCATAAATTTTCTCTTCTTGGGTGCGATCGCCTACGGTGGGCGCTTGCGCCATCGCAAACTTTGAAGAGATAGGGCTGCCGTAGTAGAGTTATTGTCTCTCACAACGATAACTCAAAACCCACTCTCCAGCCCATGCCGTCAAAACTGACTCTATGCCTTTTTAGGAGTTAAAAAATCATACAAAATATATGTCATTGCGTTCGCCCTTCGGGAACGCCAAGGGAGAATGCAATGACAACAGAGAGATTTTGTCCTCCCACAAAAATAGCATGAACCAAAAAACCCCAAATTCCATCAAAGTCAACAGCCTAGCCCTGAACTGAAGTTCAGGGCTAAATGTCAGTCAGCGTTATAGTTTAGCTCAGACAAAAATGTGGGGAGAAGAGCATTTTTCGACTTGTGTGTACGCTATAGGCTTCCAGAGAAGGGATTAATGGGTAGATCGAGGATGGGGACTTCCGCGTTACGTTAAAAACTCGTGCGAACTTGAAATCCAAAAGTGCGTCTGTCTCCATAGGACACAAGTGGGTCAGGTGATTGCCCGAAAGCTGTGGTAACATAAACTTCGTCAAAAATATTGTTGACATAAAAGTAAATACCGTAGTTCTTGGCCTCATAACCCAGACGAGTATTTACCAGCACCAAGGGATTTTGTTTGATAGTGTTGGCTTCATCAAAAAAGTAACTACCAAGTCCTTGAAATTCTACTCTGCTGAATATTCCCCCAGGAGTACGATATTGTAGTGCTAAGTTATATGTGTATTCAGGGGCAAAAGTTAACCGATTACCATTAAAGCTTTGACCAGTAAATGGGTTAGTATATTTCGTAAATCTCCCATCGGCATAGCCAAATCCAGCGATAATATCTAATCTCTCAATAGGTGTAGCTTTCAGCTCCAGTTCAAAACCTTTGACTGTCACTTGAGCATTGGCATTATTGATAGTAAAGCCGTCAGAGCCAACCAGGGAAACTTGATAATCATTAATATCATTCCAGAACGCGGCTAGATTCGCTGTGAGACGATTATTTAACCAAGATGTTTTCACACCAAGTTCGTAGTTCCATGATTTTTCTGGCCGCACAACCAACAATTCTATATTATCTGTGCTGTAATTCTGAGTCGGTGGTTTATAGCCACGAGTAACACTACCATACACTGATACATTTTCATTAAAAGCATATTGGATGGCAAACTTCGGCAGTACAACATCATCAGAAACAGTAGCATTGTTATAGGCTATGCCATTAGGAACTACCCCGCTAGCAGATTCAAACACTCTTTGGCGATTTAATTCTTCGCGGTTGCTTTCATATCGCAATCCTGCTGTTAAAGTCAGTGGTTCTATAACTTTAAAATCTACTTGACCAAAAGCAGCATAGGTTGTTTGATAATAACTTGCTGAGGTATTATCTGTTCCAGGTTCTGGTAATCCAGATGTCGTAGCTCCTAATGGTGTGTAAATTAACGATTGTGGATCTAAGATTAAATCTCTATTTTGGTAATAACCACCAACTAGCCAACGGAAGCGATCGCTCTTTTCAGGAGATTGCAGCCGGATTTCTTGGCTCCAGATAGTTGATTTAATCCCCGAATCGTAGCGGAATAAATCATCAGAAGTATAATCTACATCAGCCCGATAATTAAAATCAGTAAAACTGTGGGCTGTAATCGAAGTTAACCGCAAATCAGGCCCATCGTAAGCAACTCGTAATGATTGCGTATTGATAGACAAGTCAGTTGAACCAGGGAAATTTACATCCGTTTGGAATCTATTTTTTTGACTCAAAGGAACAAATGTGTTGTCCCCATCTCGGTTTCCAGAACCGATCGCATTAAAAGAAATACTCCATTCTGGTGAAGGAGTCCAGAGGATATTCGCACGTCCAGCGATACTTGACTGGGAATCGGCGCTTTCATTCAAGAAAGTATTTTCGCTAAAGCCATCCCTTGAACTGTATGCTCCAGACAAACGAAAGGCCAGTTTATCGGGAATGATGGCATTACTCAACGACAACTGTGCTTGATACTGATTGTAATTTCCATAACCAAAACTGGCATCAATTTCTGGTGAATTACTAGGTTGGCGGCTAATAATATTGACCACTCCCGCTTGGCTGTTACGACCATAGAGAGTGCTTTGTGGCCCCCGCAGTATTTCTACTCGTTCTAAGTCAAATAGGATTCCTGGAAGAAACTGGTGAGCATTTTCGTAGGGGACATCATCAATGTAGAAACCAACGGTGTCTCTAGTGAGATAATTGCTATTACTTAAACCTCGAATGCTATAGAAGTTAAAAGCACGATCGTTTGTAGTAGTAAAAAAGTTAGGAGTGTTGGCTGCAATACCCCGAATTGAGTTGATTTGTCCATCTTCAATTTCTTTTCTGGGTAGCACAGTTAAGCTGATAGGTACATCCTGTGGATTTTCTGGCGTTTTTTCAGCCGTCACCACCAGTTCTATATCGCTTGGAGAAGCGGGAGATAAGCTAAAAATTAAACTGCGATCGCTCGGAGTCACTTGTACACTAGGTATACCTTCTACCCCAGTTATACTGACTCTGACTTTACTGGTATCCAGTTGAGTAACTTTAACTGAAGCGATTCCCTTTGTGGGAGCATCAGCTTGAAATTCCTTCCCTTCTGGCAAAGCTAACTCAGCATTTGGAATGTCTGCAATCCATGTATTGTTAATACTTGAGGTTACTGGGACTAATATTTTTCCAGTTGAGGTTTCTAGGATAACTTCTAAACCAATTTCCGTCGATTTGATTTGCACATTAACAATCTGAATAACTTCAGAATTTTGTCCCTCTTGTGCTAATAAATCTTTAGCACTCGTTTTAAGATGCTCAATATCACTTAGTCGAGAAATGCTTAGACTCGCTAACTCAATTTTACTTATGACTGCCGAAATCTTTTCTGAACGCAAAGACAAAGCGTCTTGTCGATCAACTTTTTGTTGAATCCTCTCTGTGTTTACTAAGGTAAATATCTGGTTATTTTGTGCATTTGCTTTCTCGGTTATCAGCAAACAAATTGTACTAGCTATACCTATATAAACACTCTGTTTTAACTTCAAAACTGCCCCCCACACTCCACAAAAACCACACCTATATCCAAGATTTAGAAGGCAACTATTAAGTGTTATACCTTCAGAATTCTAGTAAGATTGTTTACTTTGCAAAGTCAGGCTGTCAAAAGACAAGCTGTCAAACATTGACGATATCAAATTATGCGTTTGCCCTGATAATTAACCATGCAGAATTAATTACAGTCATTGCGAGCGAAGCGAACGCGAACAGCGTCTCCAAGAGTTGCAATCCCAGCCCCCGCGTTCGCGAAGCGTGTCCGAAGGACTTATGCTTCATTTTGCTATCTCTACGAGACGCTACCGCGTTAAGCGAAGCTATGCCGAAGGCTTTACGCTCCATTCGCAATGACATTGTGTAATTAATTTTGTTTAACTACTTAGGTGTTAGAGGTTGTTTGAAAAGTAGTTAGGTGTGATTTTAGGCACTCGTTGATCCCCCCTAACCCCCCTTAAAAAGGGGGAAGAATCAAAGTCCCCCTTTTTAAGGGGGTTTAGGGGGATCTCCAAGGGTTAGGCGTATAAAAAAACTTTTCAAACAACCTCTTAGAACGAAGTTCGTAACACACCATTATCAAGGGTTTGGTGCCGTACTCTCCGTGCTAACACACCCTAGTACCGCAGGGCGGAATTAAAAATTAAAAATTAAAAACGAATACAGCATGAGGGTTTCATTGATTTGGAATGGGTGGTTTATTTCCGCCGCACTGTACTAGTATCTTTTCAGAAATCGAACCGGATTCCTATATCATTTCCCCGACTACTCAGTACTATTAATTACACCTTATACAAAAATATATGACAGCCAGTCATTTGACAGGGATGCAAGTCATTATTGAAAATTGGTAAGCACCTCGATCAAAACACAGGTAAAGTAATGCAGTTATCCGTAAAGTTAATCTTGATTGATCTAGGCAAACACCTGTGGCGTATTACAATGACAACAGTTCCAATGGTTGCTATCCTGGGGAACTATGCTGTAACTGTAGCCTCTACAACTTCATCCCAAGAAGTCACAATTAAATTTAATGCCAAAGTTGGTAAACAGCCTTTCGAGTGCGGTAAGACTTATAATTTAGGTAAGCCTCCAACAAAAATTACTCCCTCAGACTTCCGCTTCTATGTGTCTGATGTTGCCTTGATTAATCTCAATGGCAAAGCTGTACCCCTGACTTTAACTCAGGATGGCAAATGGCAATACCAAAACGTCGCTTTGCTGGACTTTGAAAATAAATCTGGTGCTTGTGGTAACGGTACAGTGGAGACAAACTATCAAGTTATCGGGACAGTACCCAAAGGTAATTATCAAGGACTACAACTTACTTTAGGTGTCCCCTTTAATCTCAATCACGCTGATTCTGTCACCGCGCCATCACCTCTGAATCTGACATCATTATGGTGGAATTGGCTGTTTGGTTACAAATTTCTCAGAATTGATTTAGAAAACCAAACCCTCCAATCAAGTGCTACAAAGCACAGAGAACAAGGTAATACTGTTGGTTTTCCTATCCACTTAGGTAGTACTGGATGTCAGGCTATTGATGGCAGCCAGAAACCATCAAGCTGTAGCAATCCCAATACCTCAAAGGTGGTATTTTCTAAGTTTGATCCTAACAAGAATGTAGTCATTGCTGACTTGGCGGCGTTAGTAGCAAACACGAATCTAGCAGTTAATCAAGCTAATAGTCCTCCAGGCTGTATGTCATCTCCCGATGATGCTGACTGTACTGGCATTATGGCTAATTTCGGTCTGCCATTTGGTGGTAAACCAGCTTCTTCACAGAAATTTTTTCGGGTTGAGTGATAGTTATGATTTTATGCCTTCATCTCAAATGAAACTAACTCGCTGGTGTCTTCTAGCTACCATTTATCTACTCTCAATTTGCTTATCAATTGGGCTGAGTACAGCTTTGGGAGCATCGCCAACTTCAGAATATAATTGGAATCTTCTAGCTTGGATGCCAAAGCCAATTGTGCCAGCAGATAATCCTATGAGTTCGGAAAAAGTAGAGTTGGGACGGCATCTTTTTTATGAGCAGCGCTTATCAATCACGGGTAAGTTTTCTTGTGCTTCTTGCCATATCCAAGCACTTGCTTTTACTGATGGTAAATCAGTATCTGTGGGAGCCACTGGAGAAACACACTTCCGTGGTGCTATGAGTCTTGCTAATATAGCCTATAGTCCGGTATTGACTTGGGCGAACCCTTTAATAAAGCAGTTAGAAAAACAAGCTTTAGTGCCAATGTTTGGGGAACATCCTGTAGAAATGGGTATGGGAGGGCGGGAAAAACAAATATTGGTAATGTTAAAGAATGATTCCAAATATCGACAGATGTTTGCAGCCGCCTTTGCTGATAGTGAGGATGCAATTAATCTCAATAATATTACTAAAGCCTTAGCCACTTTTGAACGCACCCTAATTTCTATTAATTCTCCCTACGATCGCTATCGCTTTGCAGGTGATTCCAATGCCATTTCTCAAGCGGCTAAACGGGGTGAAAAATTATTTAACAGCGAAAACCTAGAATGCTTCCACTGTCACGGCGGGATTAATTTCACAGATTCGATAATGCATCAAAAACTGGCTTTTGTGGAAATTGCTTTCCACAACACTGGACTTTATAACATTGATGGTAAAGGGGCTTATCCACCTGATAATACAGGTGTTTATGAAATTACCTCTGTTCCATCCGATATGGGACGGTTTAAAGCTCCTACCCTACGAAATATTGCTCTAACATCTCCCTATATGCACGATGGCAGTATTGCAACTCTCGAAGAGGTTATCGATCACTACAAAGCTGGTGGTAGAACTATTCGTGGAGGGAAGTTTGCGGGAGTTGGGAGTGATAATCCCTTAAAAAGTGAGTTTATCAACGGTTTTGATCTAACTGAAAGCGAAAAAAGTGACTTAATAGCTTTTCTAAAAAGTTTAACAGATGAAGGATTGATCAAAAATCCCGATTTCAGTGACCCAAACATTGATCCCATCATAGTCAATACTGTTCGGTTAAGGCAAGAGACGCGATAAATCGCCGTCTTTACAATAATCAGTCCGGTGATTTATCGCGGATTTGGGATCTATTATTTTCATCAAATAAACATTGGGGAAAGGAGTGGATTGATCATCGGTGTGAACCTTCACCCGACTGAAATCAGCGCCAAACGCCACCTCCATTGGTTTGCGGATGTTGTATGCGATCGCATTTCCTATACAATTGCTCAAAAGTCTGAATCCAGGTAAAAACTAAGTTCGACTTTTGGCTACTTTTGATTCTGATGCAGTACCTTTAGCCTGGATTCTAGGAGAGATTTTTTATTTATGGACTCAAAACAGCAACAAAATTTTTTCACATTCGATGGAGATATTGGCGGTACTGCTGGATACGCCGGGGTTTCGGCGGGTTCTGATGCCAGCATTGCGGCTAAAACAGCAAGTAAATATCTCAACGACTCACTGCTAATAAACCAACTCACAGAACACGTGTATAAACTTTTGCTAGAAGATTTGCGATCGCAGCGCGAGAGACTCGGTAATTATAATTCTCAAAGGTGGTTGTAATGGCTACAGGTGCTAACAATGGCAACATTACTCACGAATTGAATTATGTCACTACTAATCGGTTCTACGTTGAAATAGACAGTTCTATTGCTGCATCTTTCGCTGAATGTTCAGGATTAAGTGTTCAAATTAAGAAAAATGTTTTTCAGGAAGGTGGTGTTAACGACCAACAAAGAATTTATTTAGGTCATACAGAATTTGCAGACATAACTCTTAAACGAGGATTTACCGACCATCCAGGTTTTTGGAACTGGATGAATGCAGTTTTTGATGAACAAAAGAAAACATCTCGGCGTAATGTCAATATTCTGATTTTCAATCAAGCCGGTGAAACGATGATGAGTTGGACTTTGATTGGTGCTATTCCCATAACCTGGAAAACACCTGCACTCCAAGCGGATGGAAAAGCAGTTGCAATTGAAGAATTAACTTTAGCTTATGAAGGTTTACAAGTTGCAAGGGCTACAGGAGGAGGCACTTCAGTACAACGTAATCAAAAAACAGGATATTTCGTTTCTAGCTAATTGGTTATTTTTCAAATACAACTATGCAAATTATTCAATCTCCACTAGGAAACAATATTTATGCTCTTGGGATAATATCATCTTTATCTAATCCCGATCAAAGAATATTAAAAAAGGAATCTCCCTCTTTGCAGTCACGCAGCAATTTTATAAGTAAGCTCCAAATGCGATCGCCATTAGTTGTATCCTCTCAGTTTTTATTATCTCGTCAGTATGACCCATCGATTCAACCCTTAATAGGTTGGGATAGTTGGGATGCTGAAGATATAAGTATAAATAATGAATTTTCAGAATTTTCATTGCTTGAATTGGATTCTTCTGATTCAAGAAATCCACCAGATTATAACATTAATAGTATTGATTCAGTAAGAAATGGTATTCTGAAAGTACCACAAATTCAAATTGAAAAAATTTCGAGTAATAATATCTCACAAAATTTAGATAGAAAGGTTAAATCTAAATCAAAAAAAAGAAAAAAATCTCAACAGTCGCCAGAAAAAAAGTCAAAATCTAGAGCTAAAAAAGCTATTACATCATCTGCGGCGAATAATATTGAGCAATTTATTGACGAAAGCAACATTACTGTTAATTTAAATGAAGATAGCTTATTAACGTCAGATAAGCCTTTGTCTATTGAGACTAATTCGGAAATCCCAGCTTTACAACTGGATATTGCTTCAGAGAATACCATAAATTATGATGATTCTACTGAAACTATAACGTCTAGTGAATCTGCATTATTTTCGCCTATTGTTGAAGATAAATCGACTGGATTTAAAAATATTACTACTGATAATATCCAATTAGATTCTGAGTTAATATCTAGCTATTCGAGTGTAAATTTATCTGTAGATGAAGTCATTATCCCATCACAAGGCAAGATTCAAGCAGACAACAATATAAGCGGAATAATCGAAACCTTACCTATAGAATTTCCTTCAAATAATAATGCACAAGAAAGATTTATTCCATCTAGTAATTTTTCGAATAATCAGCAAAACATAATCAGCGAAGCATTAGAATTAGTTAATAGCTCAGATATTTCAGTCCAGCAAACTCCACTACAACAGGATATTGAAACACATCGAGTCCCTTCTATTGTTGATAATAAAATCAGCGTAGACCAAACAAATATAATCCAAGCAAAAGAGGTTTCACCAACCTTTAACTCTCCATCACAGCCTGAAGAATTACCAAATACTAATACTAATTTTGAGGCGATTACAGTTATTCATGAACCAGACTTAATATTAGAAAGTACCGCAAATGATTTTGTTACACATAATTCTGTCACTGATAATTATTTAAATTTATCGTCAGCACTTACTTCAACTGAGGTTAATAATGTACCTAGTTTTCTCCATTCTTTAGAGAATCATGAGAATATCGGAGGAACGGATCTTACTTCACCCGATTCTGAGTCTTTAGTTGCAAAAATCCCTACAATACAACAAGAAATTGATTCTGACTTTTCGCAGTATGTGGAAAAACCAAGCCAAAACCTAAACTTTCAGCCCAATTCTTTGCAAGAGAATGAGGATAATTCTAAGCCTATTTTTTTGCTTGATAAAGCTTTTCCAGATAGCAAGACAAGTCAGGAAATTGATTCGAGTGTTACGAGTGATGTTCCCGCTAGTATACCTGTTCAGTTAACATCTACTTCAGCCGATATTGAAGATAAACTTAGTTTATTCAGCAACTCTGATAATAATGAACAGTTAGTAACTTCAGAGTTACAGTCTGCTATCGCGATTAATGTCTCAGATGTCTCAACAGTAAATGTGAATTCACTGCAACGTGATACTAATGTTGAGGATACTACGAGTGAGTTAACAGAAAGTCAGCCCATTTTAGCACCACCTGAAATTGCAGAAACATCTGTAGTTACTCCCACATCGCTTGAAATTGCGGAAACACCTGTAGTTTCCACCACATCGCCTGAAATTGCTGAAGAAGTAAGTATTTTTAGGAAAATTATTGCTCATGAACAAACAGTAGAATCAGAAAATCTTGAAATACCAACCTTTGCTGATACCTCAGATAACCTAACTTCACCCCAAAATGAGATAAGCACAGCACCTAAAATTGAGCAAAATGCGATCGCACAAAATTTGCCCGCCCCTAAAGGTTATGCTACTGGTGGTCACGTTACAGACTCCCACGTTGAAAATCGTCAGCAAATAGCACCCTCGGATACAGTACCTGCAATGCTTACGCCTGGGGAGTTTGTCATTAATACCAGGGATGCACAGAAGAATTTACCTCTATTACATCACATCAACACTGGTGGAACACCGCAGGATATTATTCTCCCAAGTTTACAGACACCCAATTCCACAGAACCAGAAGAAACAACTTCTCTAGAGACTCCGACTAAAGTCGATTCTTTTTCAGACACTTCATTACAGCTAAAAAGCGCTGAAACTCATTCACCTCAGATATCTAATTCTTTAATTCCTTCTGACTTGGGGTTGAATATTAGTAAACAGAAACTTTCTATCCTCAATTCTCCACAGCTTAATCTTCTTCAAAATGAAACAATAGATGTGGATGAGCCTTCACCTCAATACTCATCGCCTCCTATGATTTTCCGAAAAGCAAATCCTACCACTAATACATCTTCTCAATGGTCAAATACACCTTCTCAATGGTCAAGTGTGGAAGATTTACTAAATGGAAATAATGAGGAATTAACTAGCTTTAATTTTAATGATGGAGAATCTAACAGACAAAATTATGAATTTACTTATGTTTCAGAATCGCCACAAATTTTTGCTAAACACTTTCCTTCAGCTAGAGGCTTTGCTGATGGTGGAGAGGTTATACCACCTGACATATCTAGAGAAATAGAACCAGTAACTGAGACAATACAGAGTGCATTATCATCTTCTTCAGAAGATGATAATGATGATACGGCTGATTTGGAAGCTCTAGCCCGTGAAATTTATCACAGATTACGACAACGGATAGAAATTGAGCGAGAACGTCATGGTGGTCACTCAGGTCGATTACCCTGGTAAATTTCCATTCAATCATTAATTTTTGGAGAACTATTCAAATGGCAAGTCCCGCAATTATTGTTATTCAAAAGCGTCAACCGCAACTTGAGAAAGCCAAACTTGTAGCTTATAACAGTGAAGCGCCAGATATTGAATTAATGTTTAATCCCACAGATATTAGTTTTGCTCGGACTGTGAAATGGGAAAGTAAGCAAGGTAATAGAGGAACTACTCTACTTCCGAAAGTAAATTTTTCTGGTGTTGAACCTTACAAGTTTACGCTGAAACAGTTGCTATATGATACTTACGAAACTAAAGAGTCGGTGATGAAAAAGTATATAGATAATATTAAAAAAGGTGTAGAGACTATTAATAGAGCAAATGATAAACGCCCACCTGTTTACATATTGACATGGGGAAATGAATATTTTTATTGTGTAATTACGAGTTTAACTTACACTTTAAATATGTTTCTTAGTGATGGTACACCAGTTAGGGCACTGGTAGATATAGCCTTGCAAGAAGTAGATAAAAATAATCTTCCTGGAGGACGTGAATCTAATTCTAAAGGTGCAAATCGCCAGCCGAATCCTAAGCTGGGAAAAAATACTTAACAAGTAAGAATTCAGAAGTCAGGAGCCAGAATACCCTTTTAGGGAAGCAAGCTACAGAATTGTTGAACATTTTAAATATCTCTATTACTACTTATGTCTCCTAAACAAAGTCTTTATTTAAGCGAACCTAAAATCGAGATAGAAGGAAAACCTGCTTCTCTTGAATTAATAAAGGATGTGTTGCAAATCACTGTCGAAGAAAGCCTTCATTTACCAGCAATGTTTACGCTAGTTATACATAATAGCTATATTTCCACGTCTGATCGACCAGAAAACAAGCCTTGGCGACACGATCAGTTTTTTAAAATTGGTAAAAAAGTGAAATTGGGTTTTACTTCGAGTACTACTCAAGATAATAATTTTCAAGAGGAGGTAGGAAAATTCCTGATTGAAGGCGAAATTACAGCGATGGAAGTTCACTTCAATGAAAAATCTGAAGCTGACATCATTGTTCGCGGTTATGATATTTCCCATCGTCTGCATAAAGGTCGCTATAATCGCTCTTTTTTAAATGAAACTGATAGCGATATAGTTAAAAAAATAATTGAAGAAGTAGGTATAAAACCTGGCAAGATAGAGGCAACTGGTGAAGTTCATGACTATGTCTTCCAAGAAAATCAAACTAATATGGAATTTTTGCGAGAAAGGGCTGCCCGTATTGGTTTTGAACTATTTATTACAGAGGGAAAACTAAATTTCCACAAACCAAAAGTTCAGCAAGCTTTATCACTAAAATGGCTACTTGGTATTAATAAATTTAGTACCCGCGTCACCAGTGCCGAACAGGTGAGTTCTGTGGAAGTACGCGCTTGGGACTATACCAAGAAAAAATTAATTAGCGCAACAGTCCAGAAAGAGAAGCAAATAACCCAGACAGGTAATGAGCTAGGAAGTAGTACTATTAATGCATTTTCTAATCTTAATTCCCCCAAGAATTCCCCTAAAATGATTGTTGTAGATAAACCTGTTGCCAGTCAAGATCAAGCAAAGGCTATGGCTCAGGCTTTGTGTGATGAACTGGGAGGAGAATTTGTTTATGCAGATGCCAAAGGAGAAGGGAATCCTGAGATTCGTCCTGGACGGGTTATTAATCTTAATGGTATGGGCGATCGCTATAGTGGTAAATATTATGTTACAGAAACGCGCCATTTCTTCAGTCAGCGCGTTTATGAAACTGATTTCAGCGTCCGGGGACTCCGTTCTGGTAACTTATTCACAACTCTCTCCCCAGAAAAACGCCTCCAGCCGTCTGAGACTCTATTAGTAGGAATTGTGACTGATAACAAAGACCCACGGTCATGGGGTAGAGTGAAGTTAATGTTTCCCACTCTCACAGAAGAACATACAAGTGACTGGGCGAGAGTTGTAGCTGTGGGAGCCGGTTCAAATCGAGGTTTCGACTGTTTACCAGAGGTAGGCGATGAAGTTTTGGTAGGTTTTGAACATGGCGATATTCACCGTCCTTATGTCATTGGTGGGGTATGGAACGGGAAGGATGCACCACCAGAAAAGGTAAGTGATTCAGTTACAGGTAGTGTAAGGTTACGCACCATTAAGACTCGTGTAGGTCATGTTTTACAGTTTGTTGAAGAAGATAAAGGAAGTAGTAAAACAGGTATTCGCGTAGAAACTACAGGTGGCCACAAAATATATCTCAATGATAGCGATCGCTGTATAGAGATTGAAACCACAGGCGGTCATAAAATCAAAATGGACGATATGGGTAAATCTGTTTCAGTGAAATCAACAGGTAATATGTCATTAGATGCTGCTGGAAATATAGACATTTCAGCCAACGGCGTGATTACAGTTAAAGGTGCGATGATTCGCCTTAATTAATTTTCTATGTTTTTTCTCAGCGCTCTCTGTGCCTCTGCGGTTTAAAAGTAATTTATCTAACCACAGAGACGCAGAGAACACAGAGGCAAGAGATTAAAGACACTATAGGAGGTTGTTATGGGTAAACCGGCAGCAAGAATTACTGATAATGTGGCGCATCCCTTGCCCCCAGTGTTGACAGGAGGGCCGGGTAGTCCCAATGTGTTGATTGGGTCTTTACCTGCGTGGCGGGGTGTACTTGCAGCAGCAGTACCAGCTTTGCAGTCTGCTAAAACTGCTTCTGATACAGCTATTCAAGTGGCTGAGGCTTCTACCCTAGCGGCGGCTGGTACACCAGGACTACCTGGTGCTTTAGCTACCGAACAAGCTACAAAGGCAACATCAGCAGCTACTATGGGTAGTGCGATCGCAGCTGCTGCCGCAGGTGCTGATATTCATAATTGCGCTACACCTTTACCCTTACCTCCCCACGGGCCTGGGGTTGTGATTGACGGTAGCCAGACTGTGCTGATTAACAACCTACCTGCTTCTCGGATGGGCGACACTATTATAGAAGCATTAGGGCCACCGAATAAAATTATCAAAGGTGATTTTACTGTTCTCATTGGCGGTTGAGTGAAGAAGTAAGGGAGATTGGGCAGAAGAATACTGCGCCTGTGAGTATCAAAGACTCATTCACGAGTATCAAAGACTCATTCACGAGTATCAAAGACTCATTCACGAGTATCAAAGACTCATTCACGAGTATCAAAGACTCGTCGAACCGCAAAGGACGCAAAGAGAAGAAAGAAATGCTTAACTGAACCGTATTGGTCTATGAATCTTACAGTTACAAATCATTCTCCCCCTACCCCCACCTCTTCATCCTCGACCTTTGGCGAATAGGCTTAAACCTTCTGTGCCGATATCTTTGAAGATATTCATGTAAAAACTGTCTAAGTGCCAGATATGGTTTATGGTCGCGAGCAAGCCTATTTGGGAACAGGTTGGGCTTATCCCCTACATTTAAGTGTGCAAGGTGGGATACAACTTAGCCGTGAAGATCAAAAAGTTAAAGAATCTATTTGGATTATCCTCCGCACGGGAGTAGGTGAGCGGGTTTATCGACCTACCTTTGGTTCACGCTTGTCGGAACTGGCGTTTGCACCTTTGAATACCGATACCCTACTGCGAATCCGTCTTTATGTCTTGGAAGCTTTAGAAGTTTGGGAACCACGCATTATTATCGATGAAGTTCTCGCCGATCCTGACCCTGTGCGTGGCAGAGTAGACATCATCATCAATTATCGACTTAAAGACAGTCCCGATATTTATAGTTTTGTTTATCCTTATTATTTGGTGTCAGCTGGGGAGGAATCGTGATACGAATTAAAAATTAAAAATTGAAAATTAAAAATTCAGAAAGTTAAATTTCGTCTCGGTTTCTAGGCTTGTATCTGTCACATTCTTTTTTAAATTGGTATGAACTTTGACTTTTTACCGAAATTACCTTCTTCCAACTTAGACGATCGCGCCTTCGATGATTTGGTGGAAGAATGTATTATGCGTATTCCTCGCTACTGTCCAGAATGGACAGACCACAATCTCAGCGACCCAGGAATTACGCTAATTGAGTTATTTGCTTGGTTAACTGACCAAATGTTGCTCAGATTCAACCAAGTACCCCGAAAAAATTATGTCGCTTTCCTAGAATTACTCGGTATTCGTCTCCAGCCACCCGCCCCAGCCCGCACGGAATTAACTTTTTACTTAAGCGCTGCATTACCCGAAGCCTACACGATTCCAGCCGGATTGGAAGCCTCAACTATCCGCACTGAAACTACAGAAGCGATTACTTTTAGTACAGATTCTCCTCTAATTATCGGCAAACCCCACATCCAACATTTCTTAACTGCCCAAACTACCGAAGATATTCCCCAATCTCTGCGCGAAAGAGTTACAACTTCCTGGACTCGTCAATCTAACGGTTACTGGACAGGTAACGAACAACCGATTTTTGAAGAGGAACCCCAGCCTGGTAACTGCTTTTATTTAGCAATTAATTCTGACGATCCTTTAGACGCTAATGTTTTAGAAATTATTTTCCAAGGGGCTGCGGCTACCCCTGCGGGTATTAATCCCAATCAACCGCCCCGCAAGTGGGAAGCCTGGGATGGGGAAAATTGGCAAGCAGTTTTATTGCAAGAGTCAGATGATAAAACTCGCGGTTTCAGTTTTTATGAAATGGCTCAACAGGGTGGAAACCCGTCTCAAGGTGCAGAGGTACGTTTGCATTTACCTCAAGTTTGGCCTGTGGCTAATTTCACCTCTTATCGAGGGCGCTGGCTGCGCTGTAGCTTTATTAGTAGAGAAAATGAATCTGGTTACAATCGTCCGCCAAGAATTATTGGTTTAGCAGCGCGGTCAATTGGCGGTACTGTTAGGGCTAGTCACAGTACGCTGATTCTAGATGAGCGATTGGGAATTAGTGATGGTACACCCGGTCAGAGTTTTGAATTACAAACAGTACCAATTTTAGAACGCCGAGAGAATGAGTATATTCTAGTTACTCCCAGTGGTGGTTTGCCTCAGAAGTGGACTGAGGTGAGAGATTTTGCTGATTCTGGGCCAAATCATTTTCATTACACCATCGATTCCATCACTGGTACAATCCAGTTTGGGCCACTGATTCGAGAACCTAGCCAACTTAAACAGCATACCCAGGTACGAACGCGAATTCAGCAAGCATCATTAGATGACACATCTGTACAAGTTCTGGAAAATAACCAGTCGGAACATCAATATGGGGCGATTCCTCCCCGTGGTGCAGAGATTAAAATGGTTGCTTATCGTACAGGCGGCGGGAGAGAAGGGAATGTGCAAACTGGCGCAATCCAGTTTTTGAAGTCTGCGTATCCATACATTGCAAGTGTGGTCAATCGTGTACCTGCAATCAATGGGGCGGATGCCGAATCGTTAGAACAGGCTGTGATGAAAGCTCCCCGTATCCTCCGCACGCGCGATCGCGCCGTCACTGCTGAAGATTTTGAAGTTTTGACTGAACAAGCGGGTGCTGGTGCGATCGCTCGCGTCCGGTGTTTGCCAGCAAATTCTCGTAGACAAGCTGGTATAGTTAGTTTACTGGTCGTTCCTTATGCAAACACAGATGCGATCGCTCAAGGTAATGGCATAACACCAGAAGAATTTGCCCTTAGTAATGCACTGCAAGAGCAAATTTTGAGTTACTTAGATGAAAGACGCTTATTAGGGGTACAAATAGAATTACAAGAGCCGAATTACGTAGGTGTTTCGGTACAGACAGAAGTTGCTTTAGAGCCAGCATACAACAACCCTTTTGCCAGCGAAGAAATTCGGCGGAATTTAAGGGTATTACTGTATAAATATTTAAATCCATTAACTGGAGGAATGGACGGTAAAGGTTGGCCATTTGGACGACCAGTTTATACATCAGATATTGTCGCACTACTGCAACAAACCCCAGGCGTGCGTCATTTAGGCCCCGTCCTACTGTTTCCCATCCGCAAGCAAGGAGAAAATTGGCGACGACAACCATCACCAGAACAACTAATTGACCCAGGATCGGAAGGTTTAATATGTTCTTGGGCTGATACCAATCTGCGTTCAAATCACGACATTCAAATAATTCGTAATTCGTAATTCGTATTGTTTGAAATTTCTGGAAGAGCCTTTTAATCCAAAATCTAAAATCTAAAATTGGTAAAATTATGGTTCAAAGTCGCTCTAGTCCGGCTGTAAGCATTCAATTAACGCCGATGCAAATTCCCGAAGCTTTACCTGTGGCAGGTTTTGCATTTGCAAATGCCGATATGGATGTCGCTGGACGTAGTTTACTCTTGCATCCTGGACATCCCAGCGAGATGATTGTGCAAGTACAAAACTTAGAACAGCGTCCTTTACGGGTAAGCTTAAGCGTTGAAGGAAACTTCCCATCCCAGTGGTGTCAAATTGGTACAGAAGGCAGTGAAATACCGCCTCGTGGACAAATGGATGCTGTTCTCTACTTCTCAATTCCCGACACATTTTTTGAAGATCAAGAAGCTATTTCTCCAGGGAAAAAAGACAAACTAACACTCAATTTTCGCAGCTTAATTACTCTACATATAGACCAAGGCACTGACAACGAACAAATCGAGAGAAGCGAGTATTTCGATTTATACATCCGTCCCTACACCGCCTATATGGAATTCTTGCCAATTTTGTATCGAGAAGTAGACTTTATTGGTCGCTTTATGAAGATATTTGAGCAAGCTTTTCAACCAGTAGTTGATAGTTACAACGTTATGTGGGCAAACCTCGATCCCTTGACAGCACCAAAAGCCCTACTACCTTTTATGGCTCATTGGGTTGCTTGGCAAGTAGATTCCGTTTGGGATCTCCAGCAACAACGGCGTTTAATTCGTCGGGCTGTAGAACTTTATCGCTGGCGCGGAACTCGTAAAGGATTACGTCTCTATTTACATCTTTATACTGGTTTACCGCTAGACGAAGATTTACCCAATGAAGCTGATAAACATATCAGTATCACAGAACCTTTCGGCCCAAGTTTTATTATCGGAGATGCCCAATTAGGAAATGCAGTTTTAGCAGGTGGGCAACCATATCATTTTATAGTTCGTTTGCGTTCAAATATTTCTAGTGGCATCATTAGCGAGCAACTTATCCAAAGAATCATAGAACAAGAAAAACCTGCTTTTTGTACATACGAATTATCTATTGAAAATCCTTCTAATTAAATAATTTTAAATTAAATTATAGGGTGTATTGTCGCTTTAGCATAATGCACCATCGATAATTAAAGGTGCGTTAGCCTTTGGCATAACACACCCTACATCTTGAATAAGTAGTATTGTTTAAAACTCCTAAAATAGACTTTTAATCCAAAATCCAAAATCCAAAATCCAAAATCGCTATGTCCCATCCCTTCCCACCCCCACCAATCAAATCCCTTGAACGCCTACAAGCGGCAGACGGTTTACTAATCAATGCAGAACGCTGGCGTACAGCCCATGATTATCACCGGAATCGGCAAAATACCCAGTATCAAAGTTTAAACCAACCAGGAATTGTCTGTGGTTTAGGCATTCGAGATATAACAGCCCCAAGCCAAGTTGAAGCTAGATATCGAGATGGGCGTTGGGTACAAATTCAACCGGGTATTGCAATTGATTTAGCAGGTAATCTAATTGTTATACCGACTTCTTATGATTTTCCTATTGATATTGAAGTAGTGAGTTCTGAACCCCTCATGATCTACTTAGTAGTTAGCTATGTAGACCCCGATGAACTGCGGCGCGGACAGCAAAGAGATATTGTTCAAGAAACCTATCGAATTGACCAAAGAAACTCCATACCAATCAGTTCAGAAATAGAAATATGTCGGATACTTCTGCAACCAGGACATACGGAAATCACCCAACCTGCGGATGCTTTCTTTCCTGGATATAACAATATTGATTTGCGTTATCGCCGTCAGGCACAAATGCGTCCCCAAGCACTTGTATGTATGGCACAGGCAAATCATAGCGATCCTGAATGTGCGCGTAATTTTTTCAGCCTTTCGTATTTGTTACAAGCAGTAGAACCTTTATACCCTAGTTTACGAGGGGCTGATGAACCGGGTCAGGTTTCTTTAGGAGAAAATATCCAAGACTATGACATACTTTATCTGACAGGTGGACAGGCAATTTCTTTAAATAGCCTCGAATTTGAATCTCTTAAAAATTACTTAAATTTAGGTGGTGTACTTATCGTTGATGCACCAACAAATGCTAATGCTCTAATTGAGAGTACTCAAGCATTAGCACAACAGTTAGAGAGTCCTTTAAGACCTTTAGAAGAATTACAACGGAGTCATCCTTTAAGGACAAAACCTTTCTTATTTGCTGCTTTGCCAATGGTTAATCAGCAGCAAATTAAAATGTTAATTGGTGGTGGAATTATTTTAGTAATTGGTGATTTAGCAACTGCTTGGGGACTAGATAGAGATTTGAATTTACCCAGATTAACTATTCGTACAGCCCAAGAACTTGGAATTAATATTCTTCACTATGCTTGGAAGCGGCGACAGTTGATAGGTTTGCAACAGGAAGATAATTCCGGTCAGTGGTAAAAGGAAAATTAATCAGGATTTAGAAATATTTTTTTTGATTGGTACATTTTGGTTTTGTTACACCCAATCAGGCTTATGCCGCTAATCCATCTAATCGGAATGCCTAGATTTCTCAACAGTCTCCAAGACCACAAATATCTGATAAAAAACCACAGGTTATATCATGTCCGTCAAATTACTTACGGTATGTCATTGCGATTGCAGCGAAGCAATCACTAGGACTCTGCGTTCGCGAAGCGTGTCCGAAGGACTTATGCTTCACTCCGTACCCTTCTCCTTCGGAGACGCTATTCGCGTTTGGGTTCTCCAAGGGAGTACGCAAGGACATGATATTAGACATTCTAAACCCCGTCCAAATTAGAAAAAGCGTCCTCCCCAACATCCTCAAAATTAGAATCAGGGCGCGGGTCAAAATCGTGTAGAACACAATAACCGTTAATTGCAACACCCTTGCTCTTGCTTCCTCAAATTACAAAATTGTAATTTACAAGCAGGGCAAACTGTAATTTTAGTTCGGTTGAATTAGAAATGTAAACGATCTATCTTTGAGAAAACGATCATGAATATTCGTAGAGTACTAGTTGTAACAGCGATCCCCGTTCTGGTTGGCACATTTGGTTTTATTTCACTCAATCAGGCAAATGCTGCTAATCAATCTCCTCAAATTGCCCAGGTGCAACAACCACCCAACCAACCACCAGATGGACAACAGCGACCTCCTCGACCAGATTTTGCAGCAGCCGCGGCGAAGTTAGGAGTTAGCGAGCAAAAGTTAAAAGATGCCTTGGGAGTCCCTGCCAATCCTCCAAATCCAGGCGCTTCGCCCACCGGAGGCGATCGCAATCAGCGCCCACCCCGTCCTGATTTTAAGGCAGCTGCGGCGAAACTAGGGGTTAGCGAACAACAGTTAAAAGATGCCTTGGGAGTCCCTGCCAATCCTCCAAATCCAGGCGCTTCGCCCACCGGAGGCGATCGCAATCAGCGCCCACCCCGTCCTGATTTTAAGGCAGCTGCGGCGAAACTAGGAGTTAGCGAGCAAAAGTTAAAAGATGCCTTGGGAGTACCTGCCAATCCTCCAAATCCAGGCGCTTCGCCCACCGGAGGCGATCGCAATCAGCAACGCCCACCTCGACCTGACTTGAAAGCAGCTGCGGCAAAACTGGGTGTCACTGAACAACAGTTGATAGATGCGTTGGGTATTCCGCCTCATCCTCCTGGCGGCGATCGCCCTAACCCAGCAAAATAGCTGAAAATTAAGGACTTCCAAAAAAAATATCCAACTATTTCTTGTGGGATGGGTGTCTCACCTATCATATTGAACTGGGCTGACTAGAGAGCTTACCCCACAAGATTGGACGATTTATTTGTTGGAGTTCCCTTGTATCTTAGAAGACTGGCAAATTATTTAATATCACCTTGACAAAAAAAGCATGGTGAAAGCAGCATGAAAAAAGATGATTATCAAATATTGAGTCGAAGAAAGACACTTGCTCTATTTAGGGCAGTCGGATCTGCAATCATTGTAGTTGGATGCACACCGAGAAAGTCCAGATCCACACAGGCGCAATCGAGTGTAGCCGTCCCAGCATCATCTTTAGCCAATAATACATTGTCTGCGTGTGTCGTAACTCCAGAGCAGACCGAAGGGCCGTATTTTGTAGACGAAAAGCTCAACCGCTCCGATATCCGTTCCGATCCGGCAGATGGTTCAGTTAAAGACGGTGTACCACTCCAACTAACGTTGCGGGTTTCGCAGATTGGCAATACTGGTTGTGCGCCACGCGCAGGTGCGATCGTGGATATTTGGCACTGTGATGCGCTAGGCGTTTATTCTGATGTGACAGACTCAGGTTTTAGCACCGTCGGTAAAAAGTTTCTGCGCGGCTATCAAGTCACGGACGCAAATGGAACTGTCCAGTTCACAACTATTTTTCCTGGTTGGTATGAAGGCAGAACCGTCCATATCCACTTTAAGGTTCGTACAAACGCGCCATCAGCCCAGAGTTATGAGTTTACGTCACAACTATACTTTGATGACTCGATGACAAATCGGGTACACACTCAAAAACCATACACCAGCAAGGGACAACGCAACTTGAAGAACGCTGGAGACGGAATTTTTCAAGATGGTGGCGAACAAATGTTACTCAAGCTTACTAAAACAAGCCTTGGCTACGCAGCAACCTTTGATATTGGGCTGCAAATGGCTTAACTCAGCCTACAAGATCGGCGATCGCCCTCCCAGAAAATAACAGAAGAGAGCTATAGCCCAATACGCTTGGATTAAGTATTTCTTTCTTCTCTTTGCGTCCTTTGCGGTTCGTAAAAAAATGACTTTGGTAAAAAGTTTTAGCCTTAACTGAACTGTATTGCCCTATAGCCTCGATCGAGTAGCTTACTTTATATATTGAGTTACAGAAATACTAAGTACTCAGTGTCTAAAACCGCCCAGCACTTTTTTGTCAGATCGCATGAAGAGTGCAGAGTGCTGAGTATTCAGCACTCTGTTATATTATGTCCGCTTGATTGCTTATTAAACCCGAAGAACCCCAGATGTGCTTTGTCTCCCCTCCCTGCAAGCGGGCAGGGGTTCTTTTTTATGGGTAATTTAGCGGACATGATATTAGTCAACTAAACTATCAACATTAAAAATCGAAGGTTGTACGAAGCACACCTACATACTGCGTATCATTTCTACTGTCGTTTTCCGGGTTGAGAATCACCCAAAAACCAGGAGTCACAGAGATATTATCGTTTAGGCGGTAGCGATAGAAGGCTTCGATATGGTAAGCGGTGTCTCGGTCTTGACGGACATCACTGTTAGAGACACGCGGTGGTATACCAAAGAGAATTCCTGGCAAGTTACCCCTACCCCCCACATCAGGAAAGGACATACCAATCGCCCCAAACCAGACATTGGCATTGTCACCACTGTTCACAAATAGAGCATCTGTTCCACCTCTACCATTAGAAATATCACTCAAACCAGAACTCTTGGCATTTGCCCAAATATATCCACCCCAACCGTGAATTTGGAAATTCGGAGAGAAGCGATAGAATCCCTGTGCGCCGACAATATCGTTGGAAGTAGCAATGTTGTTGCCAAAGGGAGCGTTTGACAGGGTGCTACCCGTCCCGGCTGCGAGATCGACTACTCCAGCAGGGCTATAGCCATGAGAGTAGGCAACACCAATAGCTCCTTCCTTACCGTAATAGGCTAAGTGCGCCAGGGCGTTGTAGCCGCCATAAAACAAGCCGTTGCTCCCCGACGGCGTATTGGGAGTGCTTGCTAAATAGCCCAAGGTGAGAACCAAGTCTTTGGTAATGTTCCAGTTAGCGGCTGCACCCCCGCCACCTCGCCGAAATAAGGGACTGTATGACCCAAATAGTGAGGGAACCCCATTGCCGTCGTCAGCGATTGTGGGGGGAGTGACAGTAGTTGAAATATCGGTGTAACCAATGCCTGTGGGCCCAACAACAAAGTTAAGAGAATCACTGACTGGGAAGTAATAACGGATGTGGGGGACAAAAAGTGTCTCGTTGCTGTCATAATCGAAGTTCAGGCGTGTCATCCCTGTGCCTGTGGCTGTAGCAATTTGGCTTGCACCATTAGAATTCGCAAAGTTACCAAATTCTAGCCGGACTCGCAACAAATCTTTGCCTGTGAAACTGCTCTCAAAGTTGAGACGACCCCGATTTGCAAAGTAGATACGGGATTCATCGCGTTCCCGCTTCGGGTTGCCGGAGGCATCGCCACCTACTCTATTACCAAAGGTATCACTAATGGCGGTAATAATTTGAGCATTCAACCTAGTAGTGGTGGAAAACTGCTGCGCCTCCAATGTTGCTGTATGTGCCTCTAAGGTATCTACTCGTCCGCGCAGAGTTGTCAGTTCTGTGGCAAAGTCTTGCTGCAACTTTTGCAGCACTGCCAAATCTTGCTTATTAACTAAATCGCTAGTAGCTGTACCAATTAACTCATTAATCCGATCCAAACAAGCATTTAAACCTGCGGCAAACTCATAACGGCTTAAGGCGCGGTTCCCGCGATAGGTGGAATTGGGATAACCTGCAATACAGCCGTAGCGTTCGACCAGCGATTGCAATGCACCAAACGCCCAATCGGTTGGTTGTACATCAGAAAACTGGGAAACAGAATTTACTTGTCCCTGCAAATTCCTATTAGCATCTGCTGCATTAGAATCATCTTCTGGAGGTGTTGCCCAAACTGCTGGAACTGCCAAAAATAGGATAAAAAAGCTATGAAAAACAATTTTGATCATTGACTTATTTACTTGAAAGTGGTTAAATTCTGACTTTGTAACTCAAGAGATTACACTCAAACCAAAGCTTGCAGGTTGTGAGTTAATCAGCATTAAAGTTACATATTTTGAGTTTCAGTTTTTGGTTACTTAAAGCAACCCTATGACTCTTTACTCATTGCTGCTTTTAATAGCCGCTTCTATAATCCGCATTACATTAATTCTGTCTTGGCAGTAACAGCAATTAGCTGATTATCAATAATAGATTTATATACCGCGTCGTAATAGCCTAAATAACTGCCCTCTAGACAAACCATAAGAACAAAGAGCCGTATTGAGAGTTTCCCTCTTTTTAATGATTGACTAAAGCGAAAGCTTATATTTAATTGTTGTCAAATGCTCTACATAAAGTTCGCACAATCGGGGTGGGCATCTTGCCTACCCCACAACATTTATAGCAATATTATCTGATTTGATATAGCAATCTTAAATCATTTGTGAAAATTACATATCTCCTTCTTCTTTCTTCTCTTGGCGTTCTTGGCGGTTCGTTTTCTTTCTTATCTATATTTATTTTTCACGACTCATTTAGGACTGGTATATCAAATCCGTTTGCAATAGATACAAATTACATATCTTCTAACTCAATTCCTTTGGTTTCTTTAATAAAAAAGAGAATGAAAAAGAATGAGGTAGCCGCCGCAATTGTATAAAGTCCATAGGCAGAACCTAGACCGAAATATTGGAGTATGGGAGGGAATGTTGTGGAAATAATGAAATTCGCAACCCATTGAATTGCAGCAGCAACTGAAAGTGCAGCCGCTCGAATTTTGTTATTAAACATTTCTCCTAACAAGACCCAAACTACTGGCCCCCAGGAGAAACCGAAGCAAAATACATAGAGATTGGCTGCGATAAGAGCCAGAGTCCCGGCGCTTCCCGTGAGGGCGGGGTTTCCAGCAGCATCTAGGGGAGCGTTGCCAAAAATATAAGCCATCGTTCCCAAGGTCAAGGTCATACCAATTGACCCTACTATGAGCAAGGGCTTGCGACCAAATTTATCCACGAAGGCGATCGCAATCAATGTTGTAATAATATTGACTGCTCCTGTAATCACCGTGATGCTGAGGGAATCTTTTTCGGAAAACCCGACTGCCCGCCATAAAACACTGCTGTAGTAGAAGATTACATTAATCCCAACAAATTGTTGTAATACAGATAAACCTATTCCTACCCAAACAATGGGCAGGAGTCCGCCACTTCTGCTTAAAAGATCAGAAAATTTAGGGTGGCGTTCACGAAATACTGTCTGCCGAATTTCTTCAATTTTTGGCAGCACGTCACCCCCCAAAATCTTGGTCAGAACGTTAACGGCTTCTGGCTCCCGTCCTTTGGCAACTAAGTAACGGGGGGATTCAGGAATTGTTAAAGCCATCATCCCGTAGAATATTGCTGGTGGGACTGCTGTCCAAAACATCCAGCGCCAAGCTGCAACTCCAAACAAAAACGGCGAGTCTGCTGAACCTGCTGACACAGCGATAAAGTAGTCACTCAATAAGGCGACGAAAATTCCCACTACGATCGCTAATTGTTGCAGAGATCCTAATCTTCCTCGCAAATGGGTGGGAGAACATTCGGCAATGTAAGCTGGCGCGATGACGCTAGCAACGCCGATGCCAATTCCACCCAATACTCGCCAAAAGATAAAATCCCAGATAGTGAAGGCAAACCCGGAGCCAATGGCACTGATGGTAAACAACGCTGAAGCGACCACCATTGCGTTAACTCGACCATAACGGTCTGCAATTTGTCCGGCAAAGAAGGCTCCTACAGCAGACCCCAGTAATGCTAGGGACACTGCCAGCCCTGTTACCCAACTACTGGTGTTAAAAGCTTTTGCTAGAGATAAAACCGCGCCGTTGATTACAGCAGTATCAAAACCGAACAGAAACCCGCCGAGGGCAGCAGCGCCAGCGATCAAAATGACATAAAACGTGTTGGATTTACGACGAATAGTAGTAGAAGACATAGTTTATATATTGGGAATTGGGCATTGGGCACAAGAGGCAAGGGAGCAGGGAGCAGGGGGGAAAGAGGTAATTCTTCATTTTCCCCCTCTGCATCTTTTTCAACGTCTGGAACGTCTGCGTAACCGATCAATCGTTACTGCTAAAATAATTACTAGTCCTTTGACGACTAGTTGCCAGAAGTAAGATAGGTTCAACAAGGTTAAACCGTTGTTGAGAATAGCAATGATTAATGCACCTAAAAGAGTGCCGCCAATGGTGCCAATACCACCTGTAAAGCTGGTTCCACCTAGAATAACAGCTGCGATCGCATCTAATTCGTAACCCTGACCTAATACGCCACTGGCACTATAAAGACGGCTGGCGCTCATGATTCCTCCTAAACCTGCCAGTAATCCGCTAATACCATAGACAAATAGCAAGACACGATTAACTTTAATCCCAGTTAATCTGGCTGCCCGCTCGTTACCACCGACAGCATATATCTGCACTCCGAGAACAGTTTGCCGCAGCACAAACCAGCTAGCGATTACAGTCAGTAGTGCAATTATCACTAGCCACGGCAGAGGGCCGATGTAACTATTACCTATCCAAGCAAAATTGATGTCCCGGTTAATCAGCGTTGTCCCTTTGGCAATCAAAAAGGCCACACCCCGCAAGGCTGTGAGTGAACCCAACGTCACAATAAAAGGTGGCACATCTAAAAAGGTGATGAGAGCGCCGTTGACTAAGCCTAAAAGCAATCCTGCGAGCAATGCAGCAGGTACAGCCGCCCAACTTAAAGCCGGAAGTAGCGATACCAGCAGTCCAACGACGGCAGAAACAGCCAATATTGACCCAACTGATAGGTCAATACCTCCGGTGAGAATTACAAAGGTCATTCCTGTCGCCAGCACAATATTGATTGATGCCTGACGCAAGATATTAATGATGTTACCGCCCGTGAAGAAGTTGGGAGAAAGAAATGCAAAGAAGATGCAGATAATTACTAAAACTGGTAGAATTCCCAGAACTTCCAGCAGAGTGGTAATTGATTTCCGGTTGCGGGATGCGGGATTATTGGCTAATTTATTAGCCGGTGGTCTGACTGTCTGACTCATAATGCTGATACCTCCGATGCTCCAGTTGCATAGTGCATAATCTTTTCTTGGGTGATTTCTTTGCCAAGACTGCCGTCCAGTTCGCCTACCAGTTGTCCCTCTCGCATTACTAAGACGCGATCGCTCATACCAACAATCTCCGATAGTTCGCTGGAAACCATTAAAATAGCAACACCTTGCGCTGCTAATTCGCTCATAATTCGGTAAATTTCGCTTTTGGCACCAATGTCTACGCCGCGTGTCGGCTCGTCTAACATCAGGACTCTGGGTTTAATGGCTAACCAACGCGCTAATAGTAGCTTCTGTTGATTACCACCAGAAAGATCCAATGCTCTAATTTCCAAATTGGCTAGGCGGATATTGAAGTTTTCTACTGCCTCTGTTGACAGCCGATTCACTGAAGGCCAGTTAACAATTCCACCCCTGGCATCTTGCTTGAGTGTGTTGATGGCAATATTCTTGCGGGCGCTCATCTCCAGAAATAAACCTTGGTCTTTGCGGTCTTCTGGGACGTAGCCAATTCCGGCAGCAATGGCATCACTGGGCGAATTAATTTCCAGTTTTTTGCCATTCAGGAATACTTCACCACTGGCTTTACGGTCAGCACCAAAAATCAGCCGGGATAGTTCTGTGCGCCCAGCACCCACTAATCCCGCTAAACCAACAATTTCCCCAGCATGAACTTTAAAACTAGCTGGTTCAATCTTCTGACGCGCGTCGCTCATATTTCTGACTTCCAGCACCACGGGGCCAGGATTCGTTTGCCGTTGATGTTCGTAAAAGTCTTGCATGGAGCGACCAACCATCATCTGTACTAATCGCTGTGGAGAAATTTCACTACGTGTCAAACTACCAATATATTGACCATCGCGCAGGACGCTAATCCGGTCAGCTAAGGCATAGATTTCTTCCATGCGGTGGCTGATGTAAATAATGGCAATGCCATCACGCCGCAGTTTGCGAATTACCTCAAATAAATGGTCGCTCTCGCGGTCAGAAAGTGCTGCTGTTGGCTCATCCATCACCAAGACGCGGCTTTTGTCTTTCAGCGCCCTGGCAATTTCGACTTGTTGCTGTTCTGCGATCGATAAAGTACCAACTATAGTCTGCGCTGTAAAATTGGCTCCAAGACTTTCTAGCACTTCCTCTGCTTCCAGTTGCATGGCTTTGCGGTCTAAAAGCTGACCCCGCCGCAACTCACTACCCATAAACATATTTTCGGTAACGGTTAAATTCGGTGCAACATTCAGTTCTTGATAAATAAGATTAATACCCGACTTGCGTGCTGTTGCCGGATCGGTAATTTTCAAAGGTTGACCATTGATGCGAATTTCTCCAACATCTGCAATGTAAGCCCCAGCCAGGATTTTCATCAATGTGCTTTTACCTGCTCCATTTTCACCCATGAGGGCGTGAACTTCTCCCGGATAAATCGTGAGATTAACATTTTGGAGCGCAGATACACCATGAAATCGTTTGGTAATCCCTTGCATTTCTAATACAGGGGTGGTAGTTGGTGCATCAGAAAATGAGGTTTCAATATTTGTTGTCATGAAAATCTCCTGTAAAAAGAATTGGAAAGTCGCAATTTGTGAGTTATCTTATGTCCGCTCAATTGTTTATAGTTCTGGCGTTACCCCTTCCTAACCCTCCCCTTATAAAGGGGAGGGAACCGGATTTCTTATTTACCCTTATAAAAGGGAGGGAACCGGATTTCTTATTTACCCCAATACATCTGGGGGATTAAGGGGGGTAATTCTACTTGTGGGTAATTGAGCGGATTTGATATTAGAAATTCATAGCTGATGTGAAATTCAAATTATCACAAAATCAGGTTTTAAAAAGCGATTCCTATCTTAGAAAGTTCTGAATATCGAAAGGCAATATATCATAAATTTTTACAGATGCATATATGTACATCATGGGTATGTGCAAAAACTATGTCAATGTATCAAAAGACTCAATTCAGATTGACATTATTCTTAATAATTGTAAATTTACAATTATTATTATTGCCAGCCTTTTTCTGTGCTGACATTATCTTTTGTAATCAGCTTAACTGGAATCAAGATTGTGGGATTGCTAGGTTTCTTGCCATTTAAAATATCGTTTCCAACCTGAACTGCTTTTTCGGCCATACCTCGTGGATTTTGAGTAGCGGTTGCAGCATATAAACTATTTTTAGCTGCGATCGCAGTGATCGCTTCTGGCGCACCATCAACCCCGACAATAAAGAAATCTTTACGTTGTGCTTGGTTTGCTGCTAGTTCTGCGCCAACTCCACTCGGATCGTTGATGGCAAAAACCGCATCAATTTTCGGGAAGGTTGTGAGCAAATCAGTCATAACTCTCAGTCCTCCATCCCGGCTACCGTCTGCATTTTGGTTTTTAGAGAGGATTTTAATATCGGGATATTTGGATAGTACACTCTCGCAGCCACTAACTCGTTGAATCACTGAGTCCACTGGCGGGCCGTTAACTATTACAACATTGCCTTTACCTTTGAGGCGATCGGCAATATATTTGCAACTAACTTCTCCTGCTTGAACATTATTAGTAGTGATAGTGGCATCCACACCTCCATCAGCACCTGTGTCTACGGCAATGACAATTCTACCTGCAAGTTTGGCTCTTTCAACTACTGGCTTAATTCCACGTTTATCAGCAGCATTCAAAACAATGATGTCAGTATTAGCAGCAGTAAAATTTTCAATTTGATTAGCTTGTTGGTTAAGGTCATAAGCACTGGAAGCTATAATAACATTGACATCTTTTCCGCCAATTCTCTTTGCTTCTGCCTCAACTGCTTGTCCCATAACGACGAAGAAAGGGTTACTTAGATCGCCAACGGTGAAGGCAACGGCTCGTAATTTTCTATTCCCAGTGGCGATTTTAGTTTCTGCACTAATATTTGTAGCAGGTTTTGTATCGGTGTTAGTAGCAGTGTTGTTATCGGGAGAAGCATTTGTACAGCCGAAAACGCCACCACTGATAATACCTAGTATGCTAGCTGCGATCGCAATCCTTTTCATATTCATATATCTCCTAAATGTCTAAAAACATGGTCAAGTATTGTAACCCTCGTGTATCAAGCCTTTCTCTATGTCTTGTAATTACGAATTCCGAATTACTATTACCAGCCTTTGTAGCTGCTGAGGTTGTCTCTAGTAACCAAGTTGACTGGAATCAGAATATTTAGTGACTCAGGTTTTTTACCCTGGATGATATCGTTACCAATTTGAACCGCTTTTTCGGCCATCCCTGCGGGATTTTGAGCCGCAGTTGCAGCAAATACACCATCTTTGTCTTTCATTGCTTTGGTTGCATCTGGCGAACCGTCAACCCCAACAATAAAAAATTCTTTGCGTTTTGCTTGTCTAGCTGCTAAGTCTGCACCCACACCACTTTGATCGTTGGTGGCAAAAACGGCATCAATTTTGGGAAAGGTTGTGAGCAAATCACTCATAACTCTCAATCCTCCATCCCTTGTCCCTTCTGCGTTTTGGCCTTTAGAGATCAGTTTGATCTTAGGATATTTGGCCAATGATTTCTCACAGCCACTGACTCGTTGATTAATTGAATCCATCGGTGTACCGTTGAGAATGACTACACTACCTTGACCTTTGATGCGATCGCCAATATATTGACAAGCAATCTCACCAGCTTGGGTATTGTTAGAACTAATCATTGCATCCACGTCTGCATCAACGGCTGAATCTACTGCAATAACAACCTTACCTGCAAGCCTTGCTCGATCAATTACCGGTTTAACTCCTTTTTTATCAACAGCACTGAGGATAATTAAATCAGTATTTGCAGCAGTAAAATTTTCGATTTGGTTGCTTTGTTGGTTCAGATCAAAGCCACTAGAAACTGCATTAACTCTGATATTATCCCCGATTTTCTTAGCTTCTTTCTCCGCTCCTTTATGCACTGCATTATAGAAAGGGTTTCCCAAGTCACCCAAGGCAATGCCGATTGTTTGCAATTTTTTATTTGGACTATTAACTTTAGTCTCTAAGCTAGCATTAGTGGCAGTGTTAGCAACAGTATTAGTAGTAGAGTTGTCATTTTGAATGCTATTTGTGCAGCTAATAAGAGTGAAACCTAGTATACCAACTAGGAGAAAAGTTCTCTTCATATTCGTATATTTCTAACAACTAATTTAAATTTGATAAAGGTAAAAGAAATATCAATCAGGTCTAATAAATTCCAACCTAAGTTAGTGATACTGCTAGTTTTGTCAATGCCAACTCTTATTAAATATCTCGTAAACTGACGTAATTTGGGTTGCTAATACTCACTTGACTAAACTAGATACTTTATTTTAAAGCAATTTATTGACAGCTAATCTACGTCATAGAACCACATTAATTTGTTGTAAAAATACTTTTTTAATGTGCTTTCTAAGGAAATCATATTTTCGGTAAAACTCTAGAAAATGTATTCTTAAAATTGCAAACTTATACTTGTTTTATTAGTTTATCCTTTCTCAGTACAAAAATGAATTTTCTTTATCGATCTTTACAAACTAAAGCAAGACTTTTAATCTTTAATTTATGCCAGAACCCCGTAATCCCAGCATTTACAAATATTAAGTATTTTTGAGCTTAGGTATAATTCAAAAAACTTAACATTTCTGATCCAGTCCTCATAATCTAGCTTGGAAATTGGAGTATGAACAATTTTAAATTTTAGGTAATGGAGTTGAAAAATTCAAGATTTTAAATTTAAAGCAACCGTGAGAGCAACTACCTTTAGATATAGAGTTCATCTAAAATCTTAAATCCAAAATTTCTTGATTGCTGCTAGCATCTCTTAGAAAAAAGGGGCATTATTTAGCGCACAGTAATAGCCAGTTTAAAACTTCAGGGTTGTAGGCAAATATTTAGCTACTAAATCTTCATAGTATGGTCTTAATTTTTGCCAATCAGGAGGAGTAGGGTTTTTTGAATACAAATCATAAGGATTGAATAAATTTACCCATTTAAACATTTCTATATCGTGTTTACCCATCAAATGGCTTTAAAATCGGATTTCTGCACTTTATGCACACTTATGTATAAAGTGGATTGAGTTTATTTTTGCACACGTGTGCAAAAACGGGTGTTAAGTTTCTTTTCTATCTACATAACTATTTACAACATACTTAGTTAAATATTTTTTACAATCTACTCGGATTAAATATTGACAAAGTACACGAAATATAGATTGCAGACTTAAGACAAAATACTTTTATGCGATCTCGGTAGCAATCACCTTGTGCCAACAAATGAATTATTTGTTGGATAGATTTTTGAATAAATAGCGTTATGCACACATAAGTAAAATATATGTTAAGTTTTTTGTTGGTTTCACCCAAAGAAGTGTTAATTTGTCAATTGTATGGCGCGAGAATACTTGACAATATTAGCCAACTCTTCAAGCTGGTTTATTGCTTCTGCACCCTCCAATTTCATTAATTCGCGATCGTCCCACAATTCCATCCAAGTAATCCCGTAATCAGACACTACAAAACGAATCAGATGCTTTTCTCGCATACTAACCATAAATGAAGCACTCTTCATTTGGTCGCCAGACGTGTAGCATGAGGCAGAATACCCACGCAGCTCAAGTATAATTGTCAAAACTTGCAGGTTCATTACCAAGTCTTGGACAAATTCTTGATGTTGTTGCGCTAATCTTAGAAACACTAATTTTCTCCTACCACTACAGTTATGTGGTTCCTTTTAAAACTTCTTTAGACTTGTATCCGACGTATTTGGTTGCCAAAGGTTCGTGTTTTCCTAGATACGTGATTAATCTTAACCTTACCGTTGTAACTAATAAGCTAAAGTCTCAAAGCCTCTCTAATCTTCTGGACAATTATCTGGGGTGGTTGTGCAACATCTATAGATATGGTGTCTAATGGCTCTTCAAGAGTATCAAACTGGCTACTGAGGAGTTTTTCATTCATGTAATGATTGCTACGCTCTTGTAACCGTATTTGAATCAACTCATAAGAGCCTTTCAGGTAAACTAACTTAGTACTTTCGCTATCCAATACCAAAAATTGCCGATAGCTTTCTTTTAAAGCCGAACATGCCAGCACAACATTTTTATTTTCTTGTAACCAATGTTTTATGGCTGTTTGCAAATCTTGCAACCAAGGTATCCTGTCAGCTTCACTCAAAGGGATACCGCGCCGCATTTTCTCAACATTTTCTGACGAGTGAAAAGCATCAGCGTCACTAAACTCCCAGTCTAATGAATCTGCTAGCAATTTTCCTATGGTAGTTTTGCCAGAACCCGATACACCCATCACGATAATAATCATATTTTTCTGAATAAAAGTTAAGTTATTGAAATAAAAACAGAATTCAAGACTCTTGACTTCTTTCTATGCAGAATGTGAGTTGTATTAAAATCTCTTGACAAATAACGATTATTTTCTATAATACATACAAACTTGCACACGTGTGCATTAATTAAAGCCTAAGATAAATGAATAAACGAAGAATTTCAATTGAAGATATTGCTCGCAGAGCAGGTGTTTCTCATTCTACAGTTTCACGTGCTTTGCGAGATAACGCTCTCATTAGCCCAAAAGTGCGAGAAGAAATTAAGCAACTGGCGCAAGAGATGAACTATGTGCCAAATGCTATTGCTCAAAGCTTGCAAAATAAACGTACTAATACCATTGGTGTAGTAGTAACTTCTATCTCAGATCCATTTTTTGCTGAGGTAGTAGAGGGAATTGAACAGATAGCTAGACCAGCCGGCTTGAGTGTTTTGTTAAGTGCTTCACACCGAGATTTTGAGCAGGAAATGGCAGCTATTGATACTTTTCATCGTCGGAGAGTAGACGGGATCTTAATAGCCGACTCACGAATTAGTAAACAGCATATAAAACAACTAACCCAAATTGCTGTGCCAACAGTTTTGATTAATAGCCAGACTGAAGATCAATCTGAAATATTTCACTCAGTGGCAATAGACGATCGCTTAGGTGCTAGATTAGCCACAGAACATCTAATAAGTTTGGGACACACCACTATTGGTTATCTAGGTGTAAGCGATCGCAGCAAATCGAACCAGCAGCGCTTAGAAGGATATAAAATGGCTCTGGCTGAGGCAAGCCTACCACAAAATCCTGATTGGGTTGCAATTAGTGACGAATACGATATCAGAAGGAATGATGTTACTACTGGACAAAAGATGATATCCAAACTATTAGCTGCTGAGGTGACAGGCATCTTTTGTTACAACGATATGGTGGCGATTGGCGCTCTGTTAGCCTGTCAAGAACTAGGGATTTTAGTACCGCGAAATTTAAGCCTGGTTGGATTTGATGGTATTGCTTTGGGACGTTACGTTACGCCATCACTTACAACGGTCAGCCAGCCAATGTTAGAAATTGGTGGTAATGCTATGCAAATATTACTCGACTTATTAGAAGATAAGACCGTGGAAAACCGCGTTTTATCTCCTTTTCTAGTAGAGCGTGGTAGTAGTGCAACATTAACAAAGTAATTTTAAATTATCATGTGCTAATGGAAAAACTATCACAAGGATTCTGAACACAAAAATTTTTGGTGTTGCTGAATCGAGGTATGAACTTGAATCTAGAGACGTAAAATTTTACGTCTCTACAAGGATTTTTCACCGCAATGCACAATCGTTTTCATCCCGCAATCAGCAACGCCAAATTTTTTAAGTTTGAATTCTGCCCACTAGGATATGTGCTACTAAAAAAACCATCACAAGTATTTCCGTATAACTGCGGGGATACAGCCACGATCGAGGTGATAGTTTCACCGGAGACAGGGCAAGATGTATATTAACTTTTTTATCAGTTCCATTGCTGGAATTGTGGTTGTGGTGCTGGCGGCTTTTGGCTTACTGCAATGGTTGCATATCCCTGCTGGTAATTTTCTTGATTGGGTGATTGGTGGTGCAAGTTTTTGGTGGCTATTGGTAATTGTTACCGTACCGTGGAATGTTCATTTTCAAGCGAAAGAAGTCTTAGCAGAAGCAGCACAATCAACTGAGAAAGGAATTCCAGTTGATGAGAAACAAGTGAAGTATGTCACATTGCTGGCAAAGCGATCGCTTTGGGTTGCCCTCGCTTTACACTTATTCTCAGCCGTTGGTCTTTATACTCTTGCTGCCACTGGTATTAGTACGGTGGGATATATAAGTTCTGGTGCAGCTTTATTATTAACGATTCTGCGTCCAGCGATTCGAGCTTATGAGTATTTATATGCCCGATTAGCGATGATTCGCCAAGAATGGAAGTATCCACGCGAAGATATTTTTGAACTGCGCGATCGCTTCTCGATATTGGAACAAAAAATCCAGTCGTTGGAAGATCAACTCAATCCCGAACAACCCTATTCATTACCCGCAACTCAACAACGCTTTGCCGAAGAGACTCGCAGAGATTTAGCCAGGATTGTGGCTAATTTTGAAGAATTACGGGCGACAAATCAAACTGAACATGAGCGTTTGGCAAGAGAAGCCAGAACTGCGATCGCGCAACTTTCCACCGACGGGCAATTTCTCGATCATGTCCGCGAAATTATTCGATTTTTTAAGACCGCTTAACGAGACTCTAAGTAGTAATGCAAAATTAAATATACATTTGTCATTGCGAATGGAGCAAAGCGGAATGAACCATAAATCCTTCGGACACGCTTTGCGAAAGCAAGGTCTTGGGATTGCAACTTTTAGAGACGCTGTTCGCATTCGTTACATTTCATTCCATAACCTACGGGAAGGCTCCGCCTACGCAATGACATAAATATTTTTGCATACGCACTTACAAACAGCAAGAGAAATTTGGCATAACAGAAATGGCAGGTATTTAGTATATAAATATACTGGGAATCTCCAAAACCAAATATGTTATAACTTTGTACGGATGATGTTTGGTGAAGCTCATATAACTTCAGGAGTACTCACAGTGAATCAGATACAACTGACTTTAACTATTGGTTATCTGTTAATGACAGGCTATTTTTTAAGCAATTGGTTAATATTTTCTCTACGTCATCCTGCTTCCACTCCAGAAGATAGATTTTTATCGGTTGTGATATTTCTGGTGACAACTATCTTCTGGCCGCTGATGATTCCGATATCTTGTTTAGAAATAGTTCAAAAAAAGCAAATAGACTTTAATAAAATGATTCCTGTTATTTTAGCAATATTTATATTTAGTATTTCATATTATTTGACCGAATAATATTATGTCAGGATAATTAGTTATGATTCCCATAATCATTAGACATCGGAGCGAAAAACAATGTAGAGACGTAGCACTGCTACGTCTCTACATGGATTCTACATAATGCTACTTATTGAATTGGAAATTTCTTAACGCCGTCTGCTGCCAAAACCACTTGAGCGCCGGGGTGCTGTACTACGTCCACTACCGAAACTACTGCCAGAATTGCGTCTGGTAGTGCTGGAGTTACCAGAAGGTTGCAACGTACTACCACCAAAACCAGAACCAGAAGGACGGTTATTACCTGTAGTGCTACGCGGTGTATTGCGTATATTTGAATTTCCAGGATATGACCTTCTAATTGTGCCTGTATTGCGGAATGCAGTGCGATTTGTCACGGCTGCGGGTGGCGCATTGTAACGAGTTTGATAGTTTTGAACTGCTTGTCCATAGCTTCCACCATATCCACCAAACCCACTTAATCCTTGTCCTGATTGATAGACAGGGGGTACATAATATTGAGGTCTAAACAACAGACTACCAATTGCCTGTCCCGCCAAGCTACCAGCCACAGACCCAGCAAAGGGGGCCCAAAAGCTATTTTCTCGACGGACTACAACCGTCTCTTGTTGTCCTGTTTGAGGATTAGTTTTATTCTCGGTAACGTTGTGGACGTACTCAAGTTTAAAGTCTTCCGTCAGATATAAAATCGGTTGTCCTTTGTCTACCTTCAGATAGGTCTTCTTACCCTGCTTGATTTGATCGTCAGTTAAGCGCGCCATTTGCAAATTTTCAGTTGCAAAGGTTGGGGGTTTATTGTTAAGTAAAAACAGGTTGTATTCACCACTTGCATCGTCATAAGTAGCTTGTTGTATCTGATACTCTCCATCACTCAGTTTTGTGTTAGTAGAGGTTTGGCTAAGATTCTTAGCCGAAGAATTAGTTTGGTTTTCGCCACCACAAGCGACAGTTGTGAGACACAAACTCAGAGCTAAAAAGACGGCTGTAAATTTACGTACTATGGTCATGATCATTGGATTATTGTCCTATCTCTGAGCTTAACAATTTCTCGATGTAAGTAGTAAGTACGGACTACCCAACACATTATAAAGGAATCAATTCTGGATAATATTGCAAGAGTTGATCGCTAGTGAGTTCATCGCCTAACTGTGCTGGGGAGAAATGCACTTGGATTGCCTTTAATCTATGTTTATAATGCAAATTGATCAATGCTTTCAATCCTTCTTTGAGTGCCTGAACGTTAGAAAGATCGGTTTCTAACTCTGGTACTTCCCCTTCATAAGCTACTGTAACCATCACAATAACGTTGCGAGTTACAGGTATAGATAAAGGTTCATTCGATGGAGAGTCAGAACCATAATCTGGTTCACTGAGATATCTTTCGGCAGAGTCAGTAAATAATTCGTTCACGTAATCTCCCGCCTCGCCTTCATCCCAAAATACATCACCTTCGTTGGCAGCAGAAAGCCAATATTCATCGTATTGCAGCAGGGTTTGGCTAATTTCTACCAATCCTTCTCCCAAAACTTCTAAGTCGCCATCGACATCGATCGCATTTCGTCCAGCACTATTTAATACTCCCAAAATGGGCGCTACTTCACCTCCCCCCAAGTGCAGAAATAGGCGAAAGACGACATAACGAGTCCGACCAATCATTTTATTAAAGGTATCGCGCATTTTTATCCTCCATAATTTTGTTTTTTGTCATTAGTCGAAAATCGCAAGGTCCAGATCCCCGACTTCTTTAAGAAGTCGGGGATCTGGTTGTTCGCTATAGCGGTTCTCATTTATGTGAGGTACACCCGTAGGGGTAATTCATGAATTGCCATTTGAATGGGAACCGCTATAATCATTTCCCAACTAATGACTAATATAGTGAAATCCTTTGACAAAATCTATAACTATATTTAACGAAGGTAATATATCATATTTTATTGAATCATTAGATATATCATCATAAGTTGAAGTATTAAGGGCAGAGCGATTAATAAATCTTTTTCCAAAGTTGGGATGCTCATGGACAATAAATGTGTGGGCGCTAGAATTCGTTAAAACTATTTGAGTTGGGGCTTTACAAAAATTTAACTTTGTAGCTACTTCGATATTTTTTTTCGTCTGTTTAATTGTTGTAGCCTGACTCGTGGCTTGCTCTATAAGAACATTTAATTGTTTGACCATCTGGGGTGATTTTAGCGATTTTAAATCTTCGTTTGCAACAACTTCGTTATTAATCATTTCCACCACGTTAGAAATATTCTTTTGAGTAGATGCCGCATCTAGAAAGGGAAGAATCACAATGTAAGCAGTGGAAAATAATGCTTCATCGCTATCTACATAAAATGTGAAAACAGTTCGACGACGGCCACTTTCGATACTTGGGGGTTGTTTTAGTCCCCGGTATTCCTGAGCAATTTGATAGTAAGCACCTGCGATCGCAAAATTGGCTTCGTGTTCTAAGGCTGCATCAACAATAATACGGATTGTCGGCGGTGTTTCATTAAAAAAGTCTCGTGAGTCTTCGGAATGGAACTTCTGAATAATGGAGCGATCGCCGGCTGGACTCAGATCGACCCATTCACAAATCATCCCTTCGGTTTTTAAACCAAATCTGGAGGTGGCATAAAGCTTGGCTCCAGTTAATGTTGCTCCAGTTAAGTCAGCACCAATCCATTCCGCCCTCATTAATTTTGCCTGAGTTAAATTGGCGTGGATGAAAACTGTATTCGTTAAATTAGCATTGCTTAAATCTGCGCCAATTAAAGTAGCACCGCTTAATTTTGCGCCACTCAAATCTGCCCACCGGAGATTAGCACCGCTCAAATCTGCCCAACGAAGATTAGCACCGCTCAAATCTGCTCCACTCAAGTTAGCATGGCTAAGATTCGCCTGTCTGAGTTCAGTATCTCGCAAATTTGCACCACTCAGGTTACAACGACTGAGGTCACTAGCATTTAAGTTAGCCATCTCTAAGTTCGCTCCCGTCAAAGAAGCGCCTCTCAAGACAGTCTCACTCAAGTTAGCGTGGCGGAGATTTGTTTGGCGGAGTGTCGCCTCTCGCAAATCAGCACTGGTGAGGTCAGCCTCCGACAGGTCGGCGCGACTGAGATCGGCGCGAATTAACTCAGCGCGAATCAACAAGGCTCCTTTAAGTTGAGCGCGACCCAGATCGGCTCGAATCAAATTAGCGACGTTGAGACTAGCGTTATTTAAGATGGCGTTGGATAGATTCACGCCACTGAGTCTAGCTACATTCAGCTTGGCATTGCTCAAGTTAGCTTCGCTCAGATTTGCGCCACTGAGGTTAACTATACTCAAATTAGCATCGCTGAGATTCACGCCACTGAGTTTGACTCCACTTAGATTAGCTTCTGCAAGGTCAATACCACTAAAGTTTAAGACTCCTGCTGCGTATTTTTCTAGTAATTCCTCTACAGTCATCGATGCTACCCCTTGGATGCCAACTTTAATAGTTGGTAAAGTCATAAAAACAGAATGTCAAAATCAAAATGAATATTGGGATTTTAGGGTTGGGATTGATCGGCGGATCTTTGGGTTTTGATTTGCGATCGCAAGGACATCATATCTTAGGAGTTAGTCGCCGTGAATCTACCTGTCAAAAGGCAGTTGAACTCGGTACTGTTGATGAAGCATCAGTCGATCTGAGTCTGTTAGCAGCCGCAGAGGTTGTATTTATTTGTACACCCTTAGCGCTTATTGTGCCCCAATTGGAGCAAACGATCGCTCATTTGTCTACAGCTACTATCGTGACTGACGTGGGTTCGGCAAAAGCACAGATAGTCAAAGACATTTCTCCCCTTTGGGATAATTTTATCGGTGGTCATCCAATGGCGGGAAGAACAGACAGTGGCATAGAAGCTGCACAACGGAATTTATTTGTTGATAAACCTTATGTATTAACACCGATAACTACAACACCAGCTAGTGCCATTACAGTTGTAGAAGAAATTGTGCGATCGCTGGGAGCTAATATCTATTATTGTCAACCAGAGCAACATGACCGTGCTGTTAGTTGGATTTCCCATTTACCTGTAATGGTCAGTTCCTCGTTGATTGCTGCTTGCTTAAGTGAAACTGACCCAGATGTTTTGGAATTAGCCCAAAAGTTAGCCAGTTCAGGTTTTCGGGATACCAGTCGTGTGGGTGGTGGGAATCCAGAGTTGGGTGTGATGATGGCGCGGTATAATCGTCAAGCATTGCTGCGATCGCTGCAACAGTATCGTCACAATCTCGATGAGTTAACTAACTTAATTGAGCAAGAAAATTGGTCAGTTTTAGAGCAAAAATTGAAATCAACAGGTAAGGCGCGACCTGATTTTGTAGATTAGAATTCAGCAGTCAGGAGTCATAATTCAGAATTAATTCTGACCGAAAAAGCAGACAAATAAATGGGCTTAAGACTCCTACTAAATATACATATAGGAATCATATTTGATTTTTGAACAAAATTAGGTATTGTAGGGGAGCCAGTGCGTTGCCGAGGTTCCCTCCGTTGTAGCAACTGGCGTTGTGTTAGAACGCAGTTCGTAACGCACCATTATCGAGGGTTTGGTGCCGTACTTTCTGTGCCAACACAACGCGAGTACTCTACGAAAATCCGACCTCCGGTCGTCTAAACTCAAGTCAAGCCGCTGCCTTGCGGGGGTTCTCCCCGTTGCAGTAAATGGCGCGGCAAACCCGCCCATACAACTGGCTCCCCTACGGATCTTTTGAAAAATCAAACCGGATTCTTATATTTAGTAGTCACGGAAAAACCTAGAAAGTTGTTTCTTGATTCTGACTCCTGACTTCTTCTTACAGAATGTTTTTGATATAGTTGATAAAGTTAGGTATCTATTTTATTTCTAAATCAATAAACATAGCTATTTAATAATTTTAACAATAAAATCTTTAAAAAAATGCTATTTAATACCTTGACAGTCACCAAACCGATGTACTATACAGATAAATTTACAAAAATAAACAATGGTAGAACGTCCAATAAAAAAATCGGAACGTCAGTCCCAAGCAAATACTGACAATAATTCCGAAAAAACGGATTCCATAACTCCAACTCCTATTGAATCCAACCCCAAAAACTCAAAACCAACTCGGAATCGCTCGTCTGGCACAGAAAAAAAAGCATCTTATGGGGATGAAAAGAGGCAGCAGGGCAATCCGGCTCTAGCACGTGGCCCAAAACCCGTTAAACCTCCAGTCAAAGTGCAAACAGAAGAACTTGAAACCGAATCAGAAACTATTTCTGAGGAGTCTCAAAACTAGCATTATTCCTGCGTATGATGTGGGAGGCTTTAACTCGTCGTTATAATGTATATGAAGACAGGATTTCTGCCTCCACAGGCAGTAATTATGCCCCCCATCATTATGAGGTTATTGGATTAAATACTGTTACTAATCAATCTCTGTAACTAGCCATTGCCACTCAGTCACTACACTATTGGATATATTGAGAACTAATTGCTTTCCACTAGAGAGAGGCACACAGAGTTTGAGTGCATCAGTTGTTGGCAATTTCGGTAATATATCAGTTAGATTATATTCCCCCACATTAGAGATAGGTGCAGCTAAAGAGTATGCATCCGATGCACTCAGCAATTTTCCGGCTGCTGTCTCAATCAGCAATGGTTGAGGGTGAGCAATTTCAACTACACCTGGAAAAGCAACTAAGCGCAACTGTAAGTCTTTGACTGCACTGGTGTAATTTTGTTTGAACAGCAGCACTTGCCAAGCATATCCTTTTTCATCCTTGATAGATACCTGTGAGTGGTAGTGTAAGATACCGGGAGAATCATGATGTTGACGTAACAGTGCTTGTGCTGACTCCACATCCCATCCACACGCAGTTAGTGCTAAAAATAATACTAGGGTACAACGCCAAAAACATTGTTGAAATTTTCGCTTCATCTGACACATTTTACAGCAGAATTTCAGAGCAGAGCCGAGAATACTCCGCCAAAATGTCAGAAATAACTCAATAAGTAACCATGCAGAATTAATTACAGTCATTGCGAGCGTTCGCGAAGCAATCCCAGCCCTCGCATTCGCGAAGCGTGTCCGAAGGACTTATGCTTCATTTCGCTATCTCTACGAGACGCTACCGCGTTAAGCGAAGCTATGCCGAAGGCTTTACGCTCCATTCGCAATGACATTGTATAATTAATTTTGTTTAACTACTTACTGCGTAGGTTTTGCCGAAAAAGCTTAAAATTCGTAGGTTGGGTTGAGGAACGAAACCCAACATTTATGGGGCTTTGTTGGGTTTCACTGCCCTGTGAGACGCTGTTCGCGTTCGTTCAACCCAACCTTGTATCTTAGAAAGAGTAGTATTGAGAAGTAACTGTCAAAGCAACATTCTAGTCTCAAAGCTGCGGTGTATGCTGGGATAAATAGCGATGTCTACGACGGGCTATCATTTGGCTAACTTTCTTAAATTAGCAGGTTATTATCATGTTTAGTTGCTGTATGTAAAGTTCTCAGCCCTATTAGTTAACTCTACACTAGCATTTCTTCTGGTTACGGTTATACTGCCATCATTGCTGCTTTTATTGGCCGATTAAATGGGCTGGGTATTATTTTATTCAGTCTTTTGATGGCACTTTTGTACATAGACGGCGAATTAGTACAGATTAACTTGGCACTTACCTTAGCTTTAACTAGCATTTTTCCAGGTATTTTATTCTTTTTTCTTTTAGCAGCAGATATATTAATTTACAACCAAGTACAAGTGATATGAGAGGGAAGTGGGGAAGATGGGGGAGCAGGGAGCAGGGAGCAGGGGGAGATGAGGGAGAATAACTCTTAACTCTTAACTCAGCACTCAGCACTCTTTTGCCCAATCCCCAATAACTAATATTTAAGGAGATTTAATGTGTCTAATCGTAAATTATTGTCGTTCATAAAGGTACTATCTATTGCATTGCTTGCTGGTCTAGGTAGTTTGGGTATCAGTCTGCTTGCAGGTACAACTAAACTTGACCGTCTGTTGGGAATTCAAAAGCTAAAGGGTGATGGTGCTAAAACGAGTTTAGGTAGGGCAATGAGTGCAGAGGCAAAGTCTATCACTCCAGCTACAGACCAGATGAATGAAGTACCAAAGCCTTTCCAGGGCACAATCGTTTATCAAGCGAAACTAAAAGCAAATGAGAAAGTTATCGCCTTGACCTTTGATGATGGCCCTGGCCCCAAAAATACGGAACAGGTTTTAGAAATTTTGAAGAAAAATAATATCAAGGCAACATTCTTCATGATTGGAGAAATGGTGAAATATTTTCCCCAAGTTGCCAAGCAAGTGGCTGCTGATGGTCACGTGATTGGTAATCATACATGGCATCATTGGTATTTTCAAATGGATGGAGCGACTGCGGCTAGTGAAATTGACCGCACAGCAGATATTATCTATAAGACGACAGGAGAGAAAACTACTCTATTTCGTCCTCCTGGAGGCTTTCTAAATAATGGACTAGCCAAATATGCCAAAAACGAGAAGTACGCTGTCATGATGTGGTCAGAAGAGTCAGGGGATGCTGAACGTCGTTCGCCTCAAGTGCCAATGCTAGTTAAAAATGTGCTGAAATATGCAAAACCAGGCGCAATTGTACTGTTGCATGATGGCGGTGGTAATCGTTCTAGATCGGTCAAGGCTTTACCAGAAATGATTGCAGGTTTGAAGGCCCAAGGCTATCGATTTGTGACAATTCCCCAATTGCTGGAAATGCAAGCCCAAGAAGAAAGTGCGGTGACAGCAGTATCGCCTGTGGTAACAAATCATGAACATTCAGACCATCAATGATCTGCTACGAGCTACACCTTTAATATCGCGATCGCTCGATCGTTCGCTTATAAAACGTCATTGCGTACTCCGTTGGAGAACCCCGCTCGCAATGACACCAGAGAGATTTTGTACTCTCACAAAAAACAACATAATTAGATGGGCATAAAGAAATGTAATATCGGCGTTGCTGAATCATGAAATGCTTAACTTAAATTGTTCTTGGTCTAAAATCTAGTTTCATACTCAACTTGGAATTGATTTTCATCCCCCAAATTAGTTGAGCCACGCATCAAAATTTCATCGTTGAGTCGATAAAGGACGTTATAACCCAAAGACTCATCTGTAGATGCAGATAAAGGCAGCGATAAAGAGACAGAGAAATTTTTATTAATATCAAACACACCCTCTGCTGATAAATTCAGAACTGAAGTTGTTGATGCTTTATTAGTAGTAGCAGGGGTAGGAAATATCCGAAATTCGCTGAAGCCAACAGCTTGCCCGATCGCAGTAATAGTTCCTTGCAAACCACCTAAAATGGTAGAACTAGCGAAATTAGTCAGTCCTTGTCCTGCATCTGTTTGACCGAAAGAATTAAGAATCGAGCCACCCAACAAAGCAACTATTTCTCCCTTACTACGGCTAGGTTCACTTGTCAGTTCTAAATTGTCGCCCAATTCACTAGCTGGCCCGTCAACCCTGGCTTGAACGGTAACAGTCCGTAAAGTCCCAAAGTTATTTACAGAAACATCGCTGACTTCAGCAGACAATGGTGATTCTAAAATTCGGCTGTTTATTGCTGATGCTTCCGGTACGATCGCAGTAAGTCGGACATCCAAAGTAGGATCGAGTCCTTGACTTGGAATAAATTGTGCAGTTTGTTCGTAGCCTCGTGCCAAGGTAAACTCAGTGGAAAATAAGCTCAGTCTTCCTCCTGTCAAACGAATCAACCCTTCAGGGAGGGGCTTGGCTAATGTACCATTGATAGTCAAGTCGCCTTTTGCATCAAAATCTAGGATGGGCTGACTTAATGCGGCTCCTCCTGGTACAAAGCTCAATAGGGACTGAGTGGTAACATGAATATTCTTGTCTAGGCTCAACTTTAAATCTGCAAACTGTACAGGTAAATTAAGTGAACTTACTGGGGTATTGCTAGTATCTGTTGGAGTTACAGGGCTAGTGCTAGTTTGTGTTGTAGCCATAGCATTAGCGTTAATCTGTTCTCTATCTATATTGATGACGTTAGTGTTGGCTTCTGTTGTCGCTGCTGATTTTGCTTTAGCAGTAGAGTTTCCAATAATCACCTTACCATCACTCAGCTTAATCTCTCCACCAATTACAGGTTTTAAAGCTGTTCCGCGAATTACAACATTACCGCCAACACCGCCTTCATACAATCCTGCCAGCTTAAAATTGAGTTTGTCTGCTATTGATATTGTTAGGGGATTGGCTGCACCTTGCTGAGAATCAAAAATCGGGAGGATACCAGATGCAGTTATTTGTCCTTTATTGTAAGTACCTTGAATCTTTTCAACACTCAAAGTATTGCCATTAAATTGTGCTGTCCCTGTCACATTTTTGAGGGGATCGGATAAGGCTTGAGCGCGAAAAGTTGCGTTGTTAACTGTGGCATTTCCATTGATAATTGGTTCTTTTAAAGTCCCCTGGACGTTTAAATTTACTTTTCCTTGACCATCTACCCAACTAACTTGATTATTGGTAAACAAGTTTAACAGTGCGAATCCCTCATTTTGTACATTGGCGTTGATGCTGATTTGATTGCTATCTGGTTGCACTGCGGCAAAAGGTAAAGGAGCCGGTACACTACCTGTAATTGCAACTGGTTGCGTTCCTGTCACTAGCAAAGTGCTGTCGAAATTTAAGCGAGCTTTGTTGTAGTCAAAGTTCACCTGTCCTGTTTGCACAGGTTTCTTGTTGAGAGTTGCATCCGCTAATGTCACTTTCCCTTTAATACTAGGGTCTTTTAAATTACCTCCTAATGTAGCGTCAGCATTGATATTCCCAGTGATATCTATGGGATATTTTTCGATAAAAGGTTGTAAAAGTGATAGAGGTAAACTTGCTACATTCAATTTTCCAGATAGTTGCTCAGTTCCTAACTGTCCTGAAAAAGCCACCAATCCTTGATTTATGCCAACACTCAGGGGCGAAAGTGTGACGATTCCATCGGCAAAAGTACCTTGAGCAACAACTTTATTAATGGAATATTCACCCCATTTCCAGTTAGCACCTTGGAAATTAAAGCCGACATTCAACCCAGATTTTAACGAGCCATTAGCTGTAATTCCTCCACTCAAAACACCCGTTAATTCGGCAAGGGTAGGTAAAGAAGCGGCTTCTTTTGTTTCTTGTTGCTGTTGTTTTGCTAGGGATGCTGCAATATTAGAAAAATATGCTAGTTGTGTTTTTAAATCTGCATTGGGCAAAGTAATCGGCTTGGTATTAAGTACCTCTGCTCCCGCCAACTTAGGAGGCTTCAATCCGCTACCAAGGTCTTGATAGTCGAAGATATTAAATGCTTGTAAAAGTCTCTCAATTCTAGCTTGGTCTAAATTAGCTTGGAATTGAAATTGAGGATCGTTTCCTGTTTGCACATTTCCACTTAAGGCGATGTTACTATCTCCAATCCGCAGTAGACCATTAGCCAAGCTAGCAGTACCATCGGCGTAATTGATAGTGCCGCGGAATTCGTCTGCTGCAACTCTGGCAACACGAGGCGCTGCGATCGCAACATTCCCCGCAACTGCATAATTATTAAGATTGACAACTAAATTTCCCGATAATTGCCCCCCCAGAGGTTTCAATTGATTGTTAGGTAAAAAGCCCCCAATCAACGCGATGGGAAACTGTTGGGCGTTGATGAGCAAATTATCTCCCTCAGTTCTACCCGTGGAAACTGCCCCACCCCGACTGACTAAAAATGATGTTGGACGATAATCTGCACTCAGGTTAAGGGCAATTATGTCTTGCTTACCCGCTAATCGCAGACTTGCGCCCTGTCCCCCTTGAAAATTCACCTTTCCAGTTAAAAGGGGGTCAAAGGCTAAATTACTAACCTGGAAATTCCGCAGTCGGATGTTACCATTAGCTTGGGGAACATCTGGAGTACCTGTAACTTGCCCGTTAAAATCAAGTAACCCCGCTATTGCTACGTCTCCAGGAACTTGAAAGCCAGTATTTTTTAAGTTGAAATTCCGCGCCAGTATGTTTAAATTAAATCCAGCAATTTTAAGAGCGCCATTTGGTGGAGTCTGAATTGCGATCGCACCATTAGCATTCAATCCTGGGGTACTTGCGTTTTTAACTATAATCTGCTGTCCATTCCATTCAAATTGAGCCGTCAGCGGTTTTGCCAGCAATGCTACACCTTCGGGAAGGCCGATTTGTCCGGCGGCGCGAATATCTGCAAGCTGGAAAGATTTTGTTGTCCCTGCTAACTGAATATTGCTATTGAGCCGTCCTCGCAGTTGTGGCGAAAACCGATTGAGTTGAATTTGAGAAGTTTTGATAACCCCTTGCCAGCGTTGTTGGGCAAGCTGACCTTGAGCCACAATTGTCCCCCCTGCCACGTTCAATACAGCACCTGGTAAAAGGATATTCTCTCCTTGTTTGGTAACAACAACTCGTCCGGTGGTGGGATATGTAGCTGTCGGTGCTTGCACCTGGGCTACTGCTTGCAGGTTGCTCAAAGTGCCGGAAATATTGGCATTTGCCGATACTTTCCCAATGGTGATGGAGGGTGAGGATTTGTACGCTCGTGCGATCGCATCCCCTGGTAAATTTTGGGCTTGGACATTAAATGCTACCCTACCTTGGGGTGCAAGCTGAAGTTGACCGCTAGCTGTGACTTGCCCTCCCACCTCTGGATTTGCTTGGACGCGAGCCACATTGACATTTAAGGGTTTATCCAGAGAACCAGAAACTTTGGCGTTTGCAGATATACCACCAAGATTAAGAGGAGTTGAAATATTGTAACCTTGAGCGATCGCATTTCCTGGTAAACCTTGAGCTTGAATCCCTATGTCTACTAAACCTTGAGGAGCCAGTTGAATTTGACCGCTAGCTGTAATTTGCCCTCCTGTTGGTGGCGTAACTTGAACACTGGAAATATCAAGGTTCAACGGCTGTTTGCTAAGTGAGCCAGAAATTTGTGCTTTTGCTGAAACATTTCCCACTGCGATCGGTAGATTAACACCATAGCCCCGTGCTAATATATCCCCGGATACACCATCAACTTGAGCATTAAATATTACGTCTTTTTTGATTCCTAAATTAGCTTCACCGCCTCCTGTGATTTGACCGCCGGCTGCGGGGACTATTTTCAAATTGGAGACAGCAAGTTGAGATGCAGTTTGAGAAACATTCAAGCGGAAATCAGTATTGACGGCTTTGAAGAGAACGCGGTCAACTTGAACTGGTTTTGTGTTGTTTACTGTACCGCTAACGATTGGTTGTTGAACTGCGCCGCGTACCTGAATATTTGCTTGAATTTCGCCACTCGCTGGGACTGAGGAATTTACATTTAATGTCTCTAAGATATTTTTAGCAGTCACTGGTTTGATCTGAGCAGAGACATTAAAACCAGTTTGAGTATTAATTGTTCCATTAGCCAGAATGGGAACTTTGCCAAAGTTCGTACTCACATTTTCTAAAGCAACGGTCTGACCTTGAAATGCAAATCTTCCATTAAAATTAGAAATCTGCTGAGGAATATTTGGAATTTTAGCTGCGACTTGATTAGCAGTAGCCGTTCCCGTAATCGCTATTTCTGAAAGTTTTGGGGGAATCTGAACCTCTAAGTCAGCATTTAAATATCCTGATTGTAAGGCAATTGGTAACTGAATTAATCGACTAATATCAGATGCTTGGAGATTTTGGGTTGAAAGATTGAGGCTAGTTTTTTGAGCTTTGAGTTGGGTTTCACCAGCGATTTTTACTGCGCCTCCCCTGGCGAATTGAGCATTGATGTCATAATCAATCCTTTGATTTTGATCGAAAAATCGGGCAACACCACCAACTTGATTTAATATTACTGAGCCTTTCGGCTTATTTGGTGCAGAAGCTGATAATAACTCCACATTCCCATCTTGAATTTGAAGTGTTTCTAACTCTATTTGAATAGCACCTTTTCCTTGCCCAGCTTTGACTTGAGTTGTAACCCAGCGACCATCTCGATCCTGTTGGATATAGACATTGGGTTGAACTAGGGTGACATTTAATCCCAGCTTTCGAGTCAGGAGAAGTTGCAAGGGCGAGAACTGCACCTCCAAGGCTTTTGCTACCACCTGGTCTGCATCAGTAGGAGTTGCTGGTATGGATAAAGAGCTAAATCTTAGACTAGAGAGCGAAAAACCTTCAACTTTCCCGACTTTTACAGGTCGTCCAAGCGATTGTTCGAGATTTTGCTGCACTAATGGCGCTAAATCCTTATATACATAGTTTCTGGCCCACCAAGCACCGACTGCAATTCCAATCAGCACAACGACACCGAGAGCTAAACTGGTACGTCCTAAAAGGAGGAGCCATAAACGAGGATTAGATGGTTCCTGATTATTTTCTGAATTTGGCGATCGCGTCATTATCGTTATCAGTACCAGTACTTTATTCTGGAGTAAACTGAGACAGAGGCTAGCCGCATTTGTATCAGCAAGTTACAAGCTATGGTTTCATAATATGAAGACTTCTGCAAGAACTTTGAGGCAACCTGCTTCTATTCTCCAAGAGAGGCTGCGCCAAGGAGACGCTTTATAAAGGCATTATGTTACTTCATAATGTTGCATAATTACTGAATATATGTCGAGTAATCATTTATTACTAAATAAAATTTATAAACTTCGCTATATTCTAGAGAGTATTTAGAATTTAACCGTTCAACTCGATATTTTTAGACAGACTGCTTTTCTTTACTTAAGTATTATTCATAAATTAAATAATACTTAAATATTAAATTACTTTGTCATACCTCCTGTACATATAACCCTGGTTATAAAAATCAGCTACTGGATCATCTAACCTAGTGTAGATGACGGTTGGTAATTTTAGCTCGACTTTCTCAATTTTTTGGCACAACTCAAGATGATGCTGAAAGCTTCATGGTACGGTAGTTTTACTTTTTTGTTTTCACTGAGAATCAGTGATATGGAAAAGGTTTTTGCCAAAAAGCTAGGGTTTTGCCGATACAAGAGAAGCAAGTTCTTAATTTTGGATAAAGTCGAGCTTAGATAAAAGTAGAATGTTTGATTAATGCACTAAGCAATAAAGGTAAAATGAGGCATCCGTTGTTATCAGTGCATATAATTGTGAAAGCTCCGCCTACGCAATGATATGCAAAAAAGGTGGGATGCTTCCCATTTTTATTTAGTAATCGTATGCGAATGTCTATGACAAACTACGTGAACGCACTTACAAAATATCAGATAAGTCTATCCACTAACTCGTCAAGTAAAACTTGAGATTCCGGCGGTGCTATTAGCCATCAACACGCCGGAAGGATATCAGAAATCACTTCATAATCTTGGGCAGCAAAAGATTATTCACAAGATTACTGACTTCTCTAAAAAGTTAAGAGCCTGATACCAGTTCTTTATGAAGATGCACATAAGAAGTCCCCTCAACACATCGGGGGGACGGCGTAGCCGGGGGGGAAATATATGCAGCTTCACAAAGAAACGGTATGAGCTTTTCCATTACTCCATCGCCAACTTAATTATTCATCAGTTGAATCATCAATCATTTCTGGTACTAAAGCTGGGTTACTCTTGCGTTCTTCAGCCGATTGCTCCCGAATAACATCGTCGATTCTTGCAGGGTGTTTGATTTTGTCCAGTACTTCTGGACTTAGTTGCGACGCTTCACCTTCTGGATTCGATTTTTCAGCTTGACTAGGAACTGTTTCCTTATTCATCACTATTTCCCAAAACTTATACGCCAAGCTTAAGTCCTTCTGTGGTGAGGCACACACTATCTTGAGGCTTATTTCACACAGTGGGATGGTTTAGTTGTAAATGCAGATTTAAACGGTAGCGCAAATATTTTGCGATCAGAACTAGCCCTTTCAAGGTGGGTAAAAATTTTGCTTAAAAAATCCCTTTATGTTCTGTTTCTGCAAACCTAGCCTGTAACTCCACAAACTCACGAAATCCTCATCATTCAGCGAATTGGTTTTACCCATATTCCGCCCTGGTTCGAGTTGGTTTTAAATCGTTAATAACGACATTAATTTGTTAACGACCACAAAAAAATCGGGATGACTGGATTCGAACCAGCGGCCCCTTCGTCCCGAACGAAGTGCGCTACCAAGCTGCGCCACATCCCGCCATAAAAATGGCATTATAAATTAAGAATATCATAACCCACGCCAAATAACAGAGTTACATCTATATATATGAATATGCGATCGCTTCATCCAAGGCTTTGCTTGCTACGATTAAATTTGTATAACTCTAGTGGTAAAAGCGGATTGTGACTGTAAAACCAGACTGGTTGCGGGTAAAAGCACCTGGGCGTGAACGCATCGGTAACGTTAAAGACATTTTGCGGGATTTATCTCTCAATACAGTTTGTGAGGAAGCATCCTGTCCGAATATTGGCGAATGCTTCAATGCCGGTACTGCTACGTTTTTGATTATGGGCCCGGCTTGTACGCGCGCTTGTCCCTACTGCGATATTGATTTTGAGAAAAAACCCAAACCACTAGACCCCACGGAACCTGCACGGCTCGCGGAAGCTGTTCGCCGCCTGAACCTCAATCATGTAGTAATCACTTCTGTAAATCGAGATGACTTGTTTGATGGTGGTGCATCTCAGTTTGTAGCGTGTATTGATGCGGTTCGCACTGTTTCACCTAACACCACAATTGAGGTGCTAATTCCTGACTTGTGCGGTAATTGGAATGCTCTAGAGTTGATTCTACAAGCTGCACCAGAGGTATTAAACCACAATACCGAAACTGTTCCACGCCTATATCGCCGGGTGCGTCCCCAAGGAAACTACGATCGCACATTAGAATTATTACAGCGAACTCGCCAACTTCTCAAGAGCACATACACCAAATCTGGGATCATGGTTGGACTCGGTGAAACAGATGCCGAAATTCGCCAAGTCATGCAAGACTTGCGAACCGTAGATTGCGACATTTTGACAATTGGGCAATACCTCCAACCCAGTCAAAAACATTTACAAGTAAATGAATTTATCAACCCAGAACAATTTGCCGCTTGGAAGGCATTCGGCGAAGAAATCGGATTTTTACAAATTGTATCTTCACCATTGACAAGAAGCTCATATCATGCAGAACAAGTCAGAGAATTAATAGAACGTTATCCCCGCAGTCAATTTTAGATTTTAGATTTTAGATTGCTAAGAAAGTGTGGTGATTGGGTGATGGGGAGACTTGATTAATGACTAATTCAAAATCTGTAGCAATTCTTGGTGCAGGTGCTTGGGGTGCATCTCTGGCAAATCTCGCCACAGTGAATGGTCATCAGGTGCGCGTGTGGTCGCGTCAAGGTTCCCAAACTCTCCAAGCAGTGTTGAAAGATGCCCAAATAATCCTATCCGCTATCTCGATGATTGGTGTAAGAGATGTTGCTTCTCAAGTCCAGTCTTTCCCCCTTTCTCCAGAGACAATTTTTGTGACGGCGACGAAAGGCTTAGATCCCCAAACCACCTGTACACCGGCGCAAATTTGGCAAACAGTATTTCCTAACCATGCAGTGGTTGTTTTGTCTGGGCCGAATTTATCTAAAGAAATTCAACTAGAGTTACCAGCAGCAACAGTGGTAGCCAGTAATATCCCCACAGCTGCGGAAGTAGTGCAGTTAGTATTTTCTTCTCATCGTTTCCGGGTATATACCAATCCCGATCCCTTGGGGGTGGAATTGGGGGGAACACTGAAAAATGTGATTGCGATCGCAGCTGGTGTATGCGATGGTTTACATCTAGGAACCAATGCCAAAGCTGCTTTAGTCACCCGTGGACTCACAGAAATGGTTCGCATCGGTAACGACTGGGGTGCAAAGACGGAAACATTTTATGGATTATCGGGTCTAGGAGACTTGTTAGCAACCTGCAATAGTCCCTTAAGTCGCAATTATCAAGTCGGCTATCAGCTAGCTGGTGGTAAGACACTTAAAGAAACTCTTGCAAATTTACCAGGAACAGCCGAAGGAGTGAACACTTGCCAGGTTTTGATGCAACGAGCCAAGCAACAAAACATTCCAGTTCCAATTACTGAGCAAGTTTATCGGTTACTTCAGGGTGAAATCACACCCCAACAAGCACTTGATGAACTGATGCTGCGAGATATAAAGCCAGAGTACAACTACTAAAGCAGACCTTGTAGGGGCAATTCATGAATCATACGTGTCAACTTAACGTGAAACCCTTGTCAAAACGTGATATTCAGTTCTCTGGCTTCCCATCACGATCTGCGTTACCCCACCCTAACCCTCCCCTTTCTAAGGGGAGGGAACTGGATTTTGTTTTTTCCCCCTTTATAAGGCATCACCTAACATACAAAAATCTCACCAAAGAGAGGGAACTAGATTTTCTTGTTTCCCCCCTTTATAAGGGGGGATTAAGGGGGGTAAAACGCCGTGAAATAAGCGTTTTAGCTTAAGTTGACACCACTGAACCATGAATTGCCCCTACAGCATGAGTATAGTTTTGCGTGCATCCTGACTAAGTTGAAATTGACGGGTTAGCAGAACACAGAGAGAGTATTTAATAAACTTACCCACCTTTTCTATCTCCGTATCGATAGGATTTTTGCCGTTAATCCTAATCACTTCCCCGATATCTATTAGTCCTACTTATACCTGAATAATCCTGAGAAAAAATTGCTAAATCGTCAGGATATTACTTTTGTAGCCATGTAAATGTGACTATGCCAAATATAAAGATGACATTCACTCAAGGATGTTTATACTGTGTTACAAAAGTTACAATCAAAAACCATCAAGGTTGAAATGTTAACTAAGTAGTTGAAATATTGAAAGCCTAGCTGCCCATTTGAATAGCTATTGGTTAAATCAAAAATTTAGTAGCCGATTAAGTTCAGTAATCCTGTATCCAATAAAACCATTGCAGTTAATTTCTAAAAAAATTGCAATGGAATCTTCAACTATGTTAGTTCATCGTTAATCACGGGAACAATAGCAACAGTTGAATAGCTGACCGTAATCTAAGCTGACCGAAATCTATTGTTACCTGGAGCCATTGAGACGATCTTTATGCCAGCAACATCTTTTTATGCAGATGCCCCCCATAACACCAAAAAGTCCCGCCAGGCTTTGGACTCGGATCTGACGGTTGATGAAAGCGAGTTATCGGTAGATGATTTACAGGAGCTAGAACTGGCTTCTGCTGACAATGCTAACTTTGCTGCTAGCACTAACCGCCGGAGTACAGACCTGGTACGCCTATACCTCCAAGAAATTGGTCGGGTTCGCTTGTTGGGGCGAGATGAAGAGGTTTCAGAAGCTCAAAAAGTCCAACGTTACTTGCGGATGCGGATAGTACTTGCTAACGCCGCCAAGCTTGGAGATGAAGTGATTACACCCTATCTAAGGTTAATCGAAGTTCAGGAGCGTCTGACCTCAGAACTAGGACATCGGCCCTCTTTAGAAAGATGGGCTGCTACTGCTGACATAATATTATCCGATCTCAGACCGACTTTGGCAGATGGCAAACGTCGCTGGGCAGAAATCGCCAAGTTGACTGTAGAAGAGTTAGAGCAAGTTCAGTCCCAAGGATTGCAAGCAAAAGAACACATGATTAAGGCTAATCTTCGCCTAGTTGTGTCTGTTGCTAAGAAGTATCAAAATCGTGGTTTGGAATTATTGGATTTAGTCCAAGAAGGGACACTAGGTTTGGAGCGGGCTGTCGAAAAATTTGACCCCACTAAGGGTTATCGCTTCAGTACTTATGCTTACTGGTGGATTCGTCAGGGAATTACAAGAGCGATCGCAACTTCTAGTCGCACCATTCGCCTCCCTGTCCATATTACCGAAAAGTTAAACAAAATCAAAAAGGCTCAACGCAAAATTGCTCAAGAAAAAGGTCGCACTCCGACTCTAGAGGATTTAGCAACTGAGTTAGAGATGACACCAACCCAAGTCAGAGAAGTTTTGTTACGGGTTCCTCGCTCTGTTTCTTTGGAAACTAAAGTCGGCAAGGATAAAGACACTGAGTTAGGCGAATTACTCGAAACTGACTGTGTAACCCCAGAAGAAATGTTAATGCGAGAATCTTTACAAAGAGACTTGCATCATCTTCTATCAGATTTGACCAGCCGGGAACGCGATGTAATTTTGATGCGGTTTGGTTTGGCTGATGGTCATCCTTATTCTTTAGCAGAAATTGGCCGCGCTCTTGACTTATCGCGCGAACGAGTTCGGCAAATAGAATCCAAGGCTTTGCAAAAGCTACGCCAACCCAAGCGTCGCAACCTCATCCGCGACTATTTGGAGTCTCTAAGTTAATCAATGCTTAAGAGTCATTTGTCATTAGTCATTTGTCATTAGAAAACTACACTTGACAAATGACTAGGGACAAAGGACATTAAGATAATTCGTAATACTTGCCTCCGGCGAGAAGCAAGCTACATAATTCGTAATTAAGTTTTGCAACGGTGATTTAGACCCTGATATAGAACTTGTTGCCTGTGGAGAAAGGAAAATTAACTCTTCAAACTTTGTTAAAAGCCTTTGAGAGGCTTGTAGCAAATAATTTGCATCTGGTTGTAGAAGAGTTTCCCCAAATCTTTGCTTAGATCTTTTGAAGGTGGGGAGCAACTAAACAATTCAAAATTAACTCATGCAAAATTTAAAGTCAAGGGATACAGGCGTTACAAGTATCCTAACTATTAACTGTATGCAAATTAAATGTAATACAGCTTATTACTTGAATTTTGATCGAGATTTGATGAATTGTTCTTAAATATTTAGTATTAATTCTCAATAAGCAATGATTGTTGCAAATTGCTCCCAAGATTTGTTATATTCTCAAGTAACAGGCTTTGTTGAGAAATATTAGTATGACTGTCTACACAACTACTTCACTCAAGGCAGAACTGAACGAACGAGGCTGGCGACTAACTCCCCAGCGCGAAACGATTTTACACATTTTTCAAGAACTTCCCCAAGGGGAACATCTGAGTGCGGAGGATCTTTATCATCGACTAGAAACTGATGGTGAAGGGAAGGGGATAAGTCTGTCAACTATTTATCGGACTTTGAAGTTGATGGCCAGGATGGGACTTTTACGGGAATTGGAATTGGGCGAAGGACATAAACATTATGAGATCAACCAGCCCTATCCCCATCATCACCATCACTTAATTTGTGTTAGATGCAACTCAACTATTGAGTTTAAAAATGACTCCATTTTAAAAATTGGGTCGAAAACTGCTCAAAAAGAAGGTTTCCATCTGCTTGACTGTCAAATGACCATCCATGCAGTATGTCCCAAGTGCCAACGGGCGCTGATGCCGCTTTAGCACTTGGGTGGATAAATTAGACGAAACTACTCAAACTAACCAAATAAGTGGAATTTTGAGGAGTTCGTAATTTGCTGTTACTAGAGGCTAGCAACGAGTTGGGAACTGATACTAACAACACCAAAGCGGATGTTAAAAGCGTCCGCTCTTCAGATCCTTGAGGCTGATGCCGTAGAATTCCTGGGCTTGTTTAATCGCCTTTTTGGTGTCATCTGCCATTACACCGTTCAGCTTGCCTTTATAAAAACCCCGTTCCCTAAGTCGCGTTTGAATTTCTAGGGTATTAAATTCGCTTTTGCTAGTAGTATTAACTGAGCTATATAACTTAGCTCGCGTAGTTGGGCCAGCAACGCCACTTGCTGTCAAAAAGTTTGCTGTTTGAAATCTGCGGACAGCATCGGCAGTATAGGGGCCATAATAGCCATTTGGCTCTCCCTCTAAATATCCTGCCTGGATCAATTGTTCTTGAATGATTCTAACTGGCTCACCGCGATCGCCTACACGGAGTTTATCTCGATTGACTACCTTTTTGGGAGCAGCCTCTTCTCCATCACCGATACCAACTCCCGGCAATTTCCGCAATGTTGCTGGGCCAACAACTCCATCAACGCTTAATTTGTAAGAATCTTGGAAGCGCTTGACAGATTCTTCGGTAATTGGGCCAAATATTCCTGTGGCATTTCCGTAATAAAAACCTGCGACTCTTAAGCGTTCTTGTAAAACTCTGACATCTTCACCTTCATCTCCCTTGGCAAGGTAGTTGGGATTGCGGTGCTGGCTGGTGGCTGAACTAGCTGAACTCGTAGTGCTGGGCTTTTTGGCTTGTGTACTGACAACAGTGGCTTTTTTAGCTTGTGTAGTCGTAGTACTGGGCTTTTTAGCTTGCCAGGTTTCTAATTTTTGCAGGGTGCTTGCGCCAACAATGCCGTCCACTGGCAAACCGGCAGCCTTTTGGAAGCGCCGTACAGCTTCTTGTGTGGATACATCATATACTTGGCTAACAGAAGCTTGGTAAAAACCTGCTGTTTTTAACTTTTGTTGGAGATTTCGGACAGAAGGGCCTCGATCGCCTGTTTCCAGTGCTATGACGCTACTAACAGCGCCAAGAATGGATAAAGACAGAGCAAGGGGCAACATATACTTCCAAGCCCTACCAGAAAGCCGTTTCCAGTCTGGCGCAGCTGCTTTGTTAAACAAAGAACTGAGGGATACCAATTCACTGGGGTTGCTGTCTTCGTAGGCGAAAGCTAGGTGCAAATACGCAAGATTTTCCATATTTGTTTCCTACACCATTGATTTTTCTTCGATAACTGCTTCAGCTTGATGTACTAGGTTCCTCAAAGCTTCTAATGTTTCTATGCTTACATCTTCCCACAAATTGCGCTTATGTGCTTCTAATAATCTTTCAGCAATATCACGCAGAGCGTAAGGGTTCTTTTCCTGAATAAATTCTGACACAACTGGATCGAGCAAGTAAGCCTCTACTATGCCTTGATACATATAATCTTCGACACATTTAGCTGTTGCATCGTAGGCGAATAAAAAATCTACTGTCGCTGCCATTTCAAAAGCACCTTTGTAACCGTGGCGCATGACTCCGGCAATCCATTTGGGATTAACTACGCGAGAACGATACACTCGCGCTATTTCTTCTTTGAGTTGGCGGACTCGTGGTTGGGCGGGTATGGAATTATCACCAAAATAAGTTTGAGGATTTTTCCCTTGCAGAGAACGCACGGCTGCTGTTAAACCACCCTGAAATTGATAATAATCATCGGAATCGAGTAAATCGTGTTCGCGGTTATCTTGATTGTGCAGGACAATTTGCATTTGGGATAAGCGTTGTTTAAAGGCTTCGGTATTGGGTATTGGGCATTGGGCATTGGGAATTTTATCCTCCCCTGCTCCCCCTGCCTCCCCTGCTCCCCCTGCTCCCCCTGCTCCCCCTGCTTCCCCTGCCTCCCCTGCTCCCCCTGCCTCCCCTGCTCCCCGCTTCCCTGCCCCTGCTCCCGATGAGTAGGCGTAGGAACTCCAGTTAATGTACGCGCGGGCTAAATCTTGGTCATCTGTCCAGTTTTGCGATTCGATTAAACCTTGGAGTCCTGCGCCGTAAGCACCTGGGCGAGAACCAAAGATCCGGTAGCGCGATCGCACCACGGCTTCTTGTATAGTTAATCCTTGGCTTGTCCACAATTCAGTATCTTGGCGAACTGCATCCGCTAGGGGATTTTGTTCTGGCGGTTCATCTAAATCTGCTACTGCTGATACGGCTTGATCGAATAAGTCAAGTAAGTTGCCAAAAGCATCGCGGAAGAATCCTGAAATTCGCAAGGTGACATCTACACGAGGCCGTCCCAAAATCGCTAGGGGCAAAATTTCAAAATCCACTACTCGCCGCGCTGCACCATCCCACACAGGTTGGACTCCGAGTAAAGCCAAGGCTTCGGCAATGTCATCACCGCCTGTTCTCATGGTGGCTGTTCCCCACAATGATAAACCTAGTGTTTTGGGATATTCGCCATGCTCTTGAGTGTAATATTCCACGAGGGTTTCAGCAGCTTTTCTACCGATATCCCAAGCTGTTTCTGTGGGAATGGCACGAATATCTACAGAATAAAAGTTTCTCCCTGTTGGTAGAACTTCTGGGCGGCCGCGTGTGGGTGCGCCAGATGGGGCACTGGGGACATATCCGCCATCGAGTCCGTGTAATAAGTGGGTAATTTCTTGGGGGGTTTGTTGTAAGGCGGGAAGGAGGCGATCGCGTATCCAGGTAGAGACGCGATTCATCGCGTCTGTGCTGGGGGGAGAGACGCGATGAATCGCGTCTGTACAAGAGGCCTGATTTATTAGTTGTTCTACTAAAAGGGCGGCGTGTTCTTCTAGGACTTCGACGATATCGCCGATGGTGCGGCATTCTGTGCCATTGACTAGCGAATATTCACCACTAGGCATTGACAAATCGGCTGTGAGGGGATCGAAGTCTAAACCCCAATCTTGAGCGATCGCACGGGTAATACCTGAAGAATGGCGATTGGGGATGCGAGCGATCGCTACTATTAAATCTCGCAGTTGCCTTCCTTGGGGACATTGCCCAAAAATATGCAACCCGTCACGGATTTGGGCTTCTTTCAATTCGCAAAGATAGCCACCGATAGAATTCAAAATTAAAGATTCAGAATTAAAAATTTCTGTTTCATTTGAGATTCCTAAATCTAGATGGAGATTTTCTTTAATTACCAGTTCGTGGATGCGATCGCGAATTACTGGTAAACGCGAAGGATCTAAACTATCCGCTTCATAATACTCATCAATTAAATTTTCTAACTGTTGCAAAGAACCGTAGAGTTCTGCACGAGTCATTGGCGGCGTTAAGTGATCTATAATCACCGCTTGAGCGCGGCGTTTAGCTTGAGAACCTTCACCAGGATCGTTGACAATAAACGGGTACAAGTGGGGAAGTGCGCCAAAAGCCACTTCTGGATAACAATTACTGGATAAAGCTACACTTTTACCGGGTAGCCATTCGAGATTTCCGTGTTTTCCCACATGAACTACAGCATCAGCACCAAAACATTCTCTAACCCAATAATAGAAAGCTAAATAAGCATGAGTTGGTTCTAAATCCGGCGCATGATAATTCAAACTGGGGTCATTATCATAACCCCTTGCTGGCTGAATTCCCACAAAGATGTTGCCGAGTTGAATTCCAGGAACGGGGAAAGAGGCAGAGGGGCGGGGTGCGGGGGGCAGGGGGAAAACTCTTCTCCCTAGCTCGCTGCTCGCTGCTCCCTGCTCCCTTGCTTTTTCATCTTCCTCATCCCCATGCCCCATTTCCCAACGTTCACTAATACCTTGCTGAACTGCTGGTGGTAATGAAGCGAAATATTCTTGATATTCTTCCCAAGAGACGCTTTGGTATACTGGAAGCCATTCTCTACCTTCTGGATCGTTGGTTACACCATCTGTCAGCCGTTGAATCAACTCATCTCCTTGAGCAGGTGGATTTTCTACTTCATACCCAGCTAGATGTAAAGCTTGCAGGATTTCTACACAACTAGCTGGGGTGTCCAGTCCCACACCATTGGCGAGGCGGCCATTGCGATTGGGGTAGTTTGCCAGAATGAGGGCAATTCGCCGCTCTTGGGGTGGTTTGGAACGCAGACGCGCCCAATTTGCTGCTAGTTTAGCAACGAACTCGATGCGATCGCTGACTGGTTCATAAATTACCACATCTGTCTCTAAATGGGGATTACGAGTTTGTACGGATTTAAAAGACACAGCACGAGTAATAATTCGCCCATCTACTTCTGGTAGCGCCACATTCATCCCAATATCGCGGGGAGAAAGCCCTTGAAATTGTGACTCCCACTGTTCAATTGAGCCGCCACTGAGGATTACCTGCAACACAGGCACATCTAATTTTTCCCATAGTTCAGTTTGGGGTGTTTCGCTTTCTAGCCGTGCTAGAGAAAAGCTGGTGGTGTTTAGCAGCACAGCTATTGATTCGGCTTCTTTGGGTTGGAAAAATTCACTCAACTCAGCTTGGACATCGGGTTCACGCAGTGAGGAAACAAACACTGGCACTGGTTGTAAATTTTTCTGTACCAAGGCTTGGCATAAAGCATCAATTACTTTAGTGTTTCCTGCTAAATAATGGGCACGGTAGAAGAGGATGCCGATTTTGGGCATTGGGCATTGGAAGCCTTGAGCTTCTGAGGTGGATGAATCACTCTCTAATTCCCCTTGTCCCCCTTGTCCCCTTGTCCCCTTGTCCCCTTCTTCCCCTGCCTCCCCTGCCTCCCCTGCTCCCACTCCCCACTCCCCACTCCCCACTCCCCATTCATACAATCCCACACGCGGAATCGGCTGGGGCAGTGGAGGATTGTATGCAGTTAACAGGCAAGTGTCAGAAATAAATTGAAGAGCATTAACAAAATTTTCTACGCCGCCTTCGCTAAAATACTGCCATACCTGATTAGCAACACTTAAAGGTACGGTAGACTGAGAAATTAAGTTGGGATCAAAAGCGTCATCCCCTGGCATTACAATGAGGGTTCTACCATTACGTTGCACAATTTCTTGGACTACTTCTAAGCCATAACCCCAGTAAGAACGTCCTCCTAATAGGCGCAAAATAATTACTTGGGCAAGTTCCAAAACTTGCTCTCCATAAGTATCTATGCTTAACTGTTGCTGCAATTGCAACAGATTGGCGACTCTTAAGGCAGGAAATTGTGCAGGTAATTTTGTAACTGCAACTGCCAAAGTTTGAATGTCGGTATCAGCAGCCGTAATCAATACAAAAGGTGCTGGAGTTTGTTCTAGAAAAATTAAACCCTCTGACTGATTCCATCCACCCGATATGCTAGTTGTACGATGCATAATGCTGTATTACCGTTTTAAACTGTTGGTTAGTACATAATCAAAAAAAACTTTTCCCCTGCATTTGCCCCTCTTACCAGTAATGATTAAAAATGCTTAGTTCTCCTGATTTGAGCTTTTCTCGAACCTTGCCTATTGTTGTATTTAATCAGCTTGGGGAATTGTTGGAACAGATGGCTCAAACGGTAGAAAGTGCCACTCTAGTACTGACAGAAGGTGTGTTGGCACGCATTTGTATGTCTGGGGAATGGGAAAGGCTAAGGTTTACTTTGGTGGTTTCTGAGCAATTTAGTGCGCTTTTGTTAGGGAATTTTGACCAAAGGGAGCAGGGAAATAGAGGAGAGGAGGGAGAACAACTACCTACTCAGGACTCTGAACTCAATGCTAAATTTACATTTAATTTAGAGGCGATCGCTTCCTTTATTCACAAATTAAGAGACTTGTTTGAGTGCGATTCCTCCACTCACCGAAATCTCGAACACTATTGCCAAATTATTGGGTCTAATAATGCTACCGTCCAAAGTAAGTTCTCGCTGTTGCTATTAGAATATCTTCTAACTCAGCCAAACCAAGAAATAATAGCACCTCCAAGCCCAACTGCACCGGCAGTTTATATCTGTCAGCCAGTAGAAGATGCTTTAAAAAAACAGATTTCCCAAGAACGGCTATTGAATCAGGTAACAACACAGATCCGCAAAAGCCTGGATTTGCCAGTAATTATGGCAACGGCGATTACACAGGTGCGTGAGTTTCTAGAATTAGACAGATTAGTAATTTATAAATTTCAAGGTTCTAAAGTCAAGACTCAACAATACCAGTCTTTTACACACGAAGGTAACGGTAAACACTCAACTTCTATCTCACTAAATAATCAACCCCTACTAGAAGAACATCAACACTATGGGGGTTATATTGTCTATGAAGCCCGTGCTACAGATGCTATTATATCGGTATTGAATTACACAGAAAGAAATTGCTTTATGCGAACCTCTCAATGTTGGGAGAAGTATCGCCAAGGTTTTACCTTAGCTGTGGATGATGTCGAAAAAACTTATGCTCTAGAAGAGTGTTTGTTAAATTTTTTAAGGGAAAGCCAAGTTAGGGCTAAGTTGGCAGCACCAATTATATTTGAGAATAAATTGTGGGGTTTACTGATTGCTCATCAGTGCGATAATCCATACGAGTGGTCTAAAAGTGAAAAAAACTTGCTGACTTCCGTAGCAGAACAATTAGCGATCGCAATTCACCAAGCTGAGTTAATGCAAACCCTCACTCAAGAAAAACAAACTCTCGAACAACGAGTGATTGAACGCACAATTGGACTACGTGATGCTCTCCTCGCCGCCGAAGCTGCTAGCCGGATCAGAAGTGAATTTCTCGCTACTATCAGTCACGAATTACTCACACCTTTAACTTATGTGATTGGGATGTCGTCTACTTTGTTACGCTGGCCTTTGGGTGAATTGAGTCAACGACAACGCGATTATCTGCAAACAATCCACGACAGTGGAGAACATTTATTAGAAATGATTAATGACATCCTCGATTTATCGCAAATCGAGGCTGGGAAGACAGCTTTAAATATTTCGGAATTTTCTTTGGTAAATGTTGCTGAAAATGCTGTAGACTCACTGCGAAAAAAAGCAACAAGCGAACAAATTAATCTTAACCTTGATTTGCAAATCGATCCCAGGCGCGATCGCTTTACCGCCGATGCAGAACGAGTATCACAAATTCTCTCAAATCTGTTAACTAATGCGATTAAATTCACCCCTGAAAGTGGTAATGTTACCTTGCGCCTTTGGGTGGAGGATGATACAGCTATTTTTCAAGTGGAAGATACTGGGATTGGTATCCGCGAAGAACAATTACCATTACTGTTTGAGAAATTTCAGCAACTCGATACACCCTATCGCCGCCGCTATGAAGGTACTGGAATTGGATTAGCGTTAACTAAACAACTTGTAGAACTTCATCGAGGTCGAATTGAAGTAGAATCAACTATAAGTATTGGCTCAATTTTTACTGTATGGATACCAACTCAGGGAATAGGAATTAGGAGTTAGGAGTCAAGTCGCTTCGCTCCAATTAAAAATTAAAAATTATTAATTAAAAATTGAGGGGATTCTCTGAAATTTTTAATTTTTAATTTTGCATTTTTAATTCCCGAAGGGTGGGGGCTTGTACCCCAATTTAATTAATTAAAAATTATTATTATTCTTAATTTTTAATTTTTAATTAAAAAAAGGTCATTCAATTTTAGATTTTGAATTTTGGATTGAAGGGGAAAAAATAATCATAACAAATATCAAAGTTGGATGAACAGAGTTTTCTAGCTTCTAACTCCGTTGCCAAATTTTAATTGTCTTATCTAAACTTCCGCTAACCAACATCTCGCCGGAAGCTGTGAAGGCTAATGCTGTGACTATATTCCCATGACCTGTAAATGTACCCAGTAATTCCCCAGTTTGTAGATGCCATAATTTGATGGTTTTATCAGCACTACCACTAGCGATAATTTGTCCATCAGGACTTAAGGCGATCGCATATACTCTATCTGTATGTCCTTTAAAAGTATGAAGTAATTCTCCAGTCTCTAATTGCCAAACTTTAATCGTTTGATCCCAGCTACCACTCACAAGGATTTTACCATCTGCACTAATTGCTAAGGAACGAACGATGTGAGAATGACCCATGAGGGTATGCAACGGCTGTGCATCCTTTAAACTTTTGATCCCCGTTTGGGGTAAGGTGCGCCAGACTTTGATTTTGCGGTAGCTACCTGTAACTACAGTTTGCCCGTCTCGGCTCAAAACTAGGGAATGAGCAGCTGTATCATCTAAAGAAAGTGCGATCGCAACTTGACGTTGCATCAAATCCCAAAACAGAATTTTTCTGTCATCTCCGCCAGTAGCTAACATTCTGCCATCTGGTGTGAAAGCAGCACACCTTACTACGCCATTATGTTTGTGCAAAATATCTATCAAGTCTAATGCACCTACGTGCCAAAGCTTAATTGTAGAATCTGCACCGCAACTGACTAAAGTCTGTCCATCTGAACTAAAAGCTAGGGAATTTATTTCATCCACCAGCCCAGATATTACCCAAGGATATTCTGATAATGTATCTATTAATTCACCCTTGCTTAAATCCCAGAGTTTCGTCTCTCCGCGACTACCACTTGCCAATATGGGTAAAGCTTTGCCATTCTTACACCCGGAACTGAAAGCTAGACAATTAATGCCTCTGTTGTGTCCTTGTAAAGTTTGCCAGCATTCCCAGTCGCCTACTATACCCTTAAGGCAATGCTCTGATGGTAGAGTCTGTATTGTATCTGCGATCGCCTTTTCATTAATTAATGGCGACGTGTCTTTTTTACCAACAAGTGATTCTAAATACCAACTCAATCCCCCTGCATACAACAAGTTACTCGGACTTACATACACCTTTGATTCAGTAAGTTCAATTTGATTTGTCGGTAAAAATCCTGTAATTATGCTCTGTTTTTCATATCCTAACTTACCCGTATATGGATAAAATAAACATAGAAAAATTAATACTTGGTGATTTTTTAAATCTTCTTGAGTGACCGACCACCTAATTTTGTCTTTCTTAATACCATTAAAACTTTCTCCATCAGCAACATAAACTTGAACACTTAGCAGAGGATTATCTTTTAGGACATAAGAAAATTTGCTTTCGCCACACAAATTTCCCTCATCATCTAAGGTCATGTTTTGCAAAGTATCTTGTGATACCTTTTTTACCAATTTACCCAAGCGCTCAGTTATCACCCGATCGACAATTTGTTCTCGCAAAAGATAATCTTGGGCTTGTTGCTGGAAGTATTTGGGAAAAGGTATCGTCCAGTCGGGAGGCTCAGGATATTCAGGCGGCGTTGGTGGCGGATTTCTGGCGAGAACTTCTGCTTGTTGGCGAGAAAGTTCTTGCAGTCTTGCCAATGGCTCACCCCAAAAAGCCATAATTTCAGTGTGACAACCTTTGACTTGACTTTCCAGTAAAGATAAGTCATAAGTTTTAGGTTTTTTCACACGTTGAAGGAAATCAGTTTGTTGAGCTTTAAGTAAGCTAATCCAATCCATCTACATTCCTGCGGCAAACTATTGCATATCTACGGTGAGCTATACCAATGCAATTACTTAAGTTTATAACTCTTAGTTAATTAAAAATTCAGTAATGTTAGCAGTCTAATAAAACACAGCCATTAGGAAATGTTTCCGGGAAATATAGAGATAGATAGCACTTAGACATTTCATAAACTGATACAGTTGAAGTATATAGAATTAAATGATGTCAGTCAATTCTAACGGAGATAGAGAACAAGATACTGTTTCTAGGGAAACACTTCTAGCTGCAAAGTAAAGTTTTATCTAAGATGAATTTTAAAGGTTGTGGGAACATTAAGTCAACAAATACCGAGACAAAAACTACACAGTAACGATTATTTTCCGGGATATCGTCTGAAATTAGTGTAAATGGTGAATATTGGCTAATTTTAACCTTTGCGTTTTGGTTGTCTGGATGTTGTACTTACATTCGAGGAGTCGCCAAAAGTATCTCTTGACTCAATCTGTTTAATTTTCATCTGCAAATTCAAGTCATCGCTGCTCACAATTGTTTCTAAATTCGCTAATCTTTGCTCTAACAGTTCAATTTGCTGCTGTTGTAAATAGTTATTTTTTGATTTTTGCTCATCAGAACGCCAAACAGCAACAGTACCAACTGCTGCGCCAGCAATAGCAACTAAAGGAAGAATAGCACCGCTTCTAGTCACAGCTGATAGTGGGACGCAAACTCCAAGAATGGCAACTGTAATTAACCAGATTCTTGTGGTGGCAGATAATCTGACATCTTGGTATTGCTCTAGATTTGTTTGAGATTTTTTAGCCATAAGTAAATCCAAAGATAAAGTTATTTGCTACATTGGCACAATTGCTTACCAAAATACTTCCTACAATTGGGTTAAGTATAATTACTCTAGGAAAGATGACAGTTCGTTCGTGCTTTTTTCCAAGCCGCTAAAGTTGAGGGTTTCCAGTCTCCTGACGATACTATTCATCTGAAGATTCTCTATCCAGCAGAGATTTCAGGGCGTAAACTCGAAAAAATATCGAAATTGTGTCAATTGCTCGAGAAAAAGCATCTTTTCCAGTAGTGATGCTTGAGCAATTATTAAATATTGCCAATCCTCTGATAAAATCCTTTGAGCGTAAGTAGTTAGGCTAATTATGACAAGTGAATCTTATATTTTTCTAGCTGGGGCAAGTCGTGGGGTTGGTCGAGAAATTGCCCAATATCTGACAGCGCAACAGCTAAAGGTTAAAGCACTCCTGAGAACAACAGCAGTTGCTGCTGAACTAGAAAAAATCGGTATCGAGATAGTTCAGGGAGATGCTTTGAATGTTGGCGATGTAGAAAGCGCAATGCTGACAAATGAGGCTATTCACACAGTTATCAGTACAATTGGTGGTTTACCATCAGATGTGGAAAGGCCGGATTACCCCGGTAATAGAAATTTGATCGATGCAGCAGTTAAAGCTGGAGTGCAAAAGTTTATTCTTGTATCTTCCATTGGTGTCGGCAATAGTGTTGTTGCTCTGTCACCCCAAGTTTTAGCAGCACTGGGAACAGTTTTAGTTGAGAAAGACAAAGCTGAACAACACTTAATTGCCAGTGGACTTACCTATACAATTATCCGTCCTGGTGGACTAAAGTCAGAGCCAGCAACAGGTAATGGTGTTTTGACTGAAGATCCGCACATTATTGGTAGCATCAATCGTGCAGATGTGGCGCAGTTAGTTGGTCGTTGTTTAAATAGCAGTCCCACCAATAATAAAATTTTGTCGGCAGTAGACCGAAATATGCTGTTTGGACAAAGAGAATTTGCAGAATTTGGTTTAGAGTAATTTAGGCACGCCACCGGAGTATTTGACCCTTGACAGGGTTCACAAATTCTCGTCCTTCAGCAACAGACCTGGCGTACTCCCGCTTTAACTGGTAGTACCACTGCGCCTGTATATCTGAGTCTTTAATCAGTCGCAGGACAGGATTATATTTGAGGCCGATTTGCTGCTTTTCGACAACCGTTCGGTCTTGACCAATGAAGCTTTGCGCCACTACACGGATCAGTGGCTTCAAAAATTTCATCCAAGGGACTGTCCAGTAAATAGCAAAAGTTACCTCAGTTTCTGTGTCTGAAATGGGTGTAACTGCTGTCAAATTAACGACTCGATGGTTGCCAATGGTGGTTTCTTCGATTCTGACTCCAGGTAAACGAAAAGAAATCTCCGTTTCCGGCCTACCACCACCAATCAACCAATATAATCGACCCCCATTGTCTGGTAATAGGTGTCGTCGCATCGTGAAACCATAGGGCGAAGCATCAAATTGCTTGACTTCCTCGTGTAGTTGCTCATTTCGCCACCACCAAGCGCGATGAACATAAGGTGAATGGGCAGGATCCATTAGACCTACTACTGCATGATCTATAAAACATGGAAATCTGACAACCTCTACTAACTGCGGCTGCTCATTAAACCCTGGAATTACCGGAATTTCCATCTCAGGAGCAGCAGGTTTAGAATTATCTGCGGCCATATATATCCAGATATTCCCTTGGGCTTCCCTGACTGGATATGACTGGACATCAAAGCGACTCAAATCTATCTGCTGTTCCTCCACAAGAGATGGAATTGCAGTACAACGTCCAGCCGGATTAAAACGCCAACCGTGGTAGCAGCATTCCACTTCCTGCCCATTGAATCTGCCACAACTCAGGGGTACAGCCCGATGGGGACAAATATCTCTCATCGCCGAGACTTTGCCATCCTGATCTCGGACTAACAACACTGGTTCACCCAAAAAAATGCGGCTAACCATCATACCTGGCTTGATGTGATTACTAGGCAGAGCATAGTACCAAGTATTACGTAATACAAAATTATCGTTATTTGTCATAACTAATTTAGTCCACCTTTGACACAATAAAAGTCCTGGTTTGTGGAAAGGAAGGTTATGCTTAAAAACATTCTTTCAGATTTTTAATTGATTTAAGTAAATCCAACTGATGCACTTGTTGGTGTATTGTTAATTCTCTCAGACGTTGGTTTTTTTTGGGAAGATTGCAGGTATGAAATTGCATTATTCACCAGAAATTTGGATAAATACTGTTCTCTTTCGTGGCCCATCCAACTCAAAAAATAATATAGATTGCCAGGTTCCTAAAGCTAATTTACCATCTACAATGGGAATTATCTCACTAGAAGTCAGCATCATTGCTATTAAGTGAGAGTGAGCATTAATCGGTTCATCTTCTGGTACATCTCTTAAATGCAAGTCATTATGTAAATAACAGTCTGATTCTGGTGCTAATTTTTGCAAGAATACTTTTATATCTTCTAACAATCTAACTTCATTCTCATTGATAGCTAAAGCTGTTGTTGTGTGCCGAGAAAATACTAAAGCTTGCCCATTTTTAATTGATGTTGAAGCAAGAAAATCTTGGATTTGTGGTGTGATATTATAAATATTAATTTTTGGCTCAGTTTCAACTTCAATCAACTTATTAATAATTGTCATCTGTTCAATTTTATACTTGTAATTGTGGAGGAGGTACGCCAACACAGTCTAACGCCTTCATAAATTAAATATCAACCCCAACTGCTAACCTAGCCTTGTTCAGGTGACAAATAGTCGGATCGTAAAGCTGTGCGATCGCATCGAGTAAACTTGAGAAGTCTGGTAATTTGAGCGTTTTGTCAAACACAGGCAGTTAGTGTGATGGTTCGAGGGCTGATAGAAAGAGTATTCGCACTCCTGATAATCAATCGGAATATTTGACGAAAATGCTTCATCTCAATATCCACAAGAGCTACTTTTTTTGGCGTTGTGTAACTAATGAGTTTAGTCGTATGCGGAATTCACCCATCATTTAGCGCCGCATATCGCTCAAAAGCCGAAGAAATGAATATTAGTTGCACAGATTTTTAGCACCCAGTACTCCTGAATTTTTGTGTTGTCTGTTGAGAAACGATAAATATTGGGAATACTAAAATGGTAGAGGCGATCGCCTCAGATAACTTTCTAGTAGAGCATTGGTTTAGGTTTGAGCTTGATTGGCGCTGTTGAAACCAAAATTTTTGGCTCTTGAGCGGTAGTCTAGAGGTAAATTATTTCAATAATGTAAGTAATTGGACATAAATAAAAAAATATTTGGGGAATAATCTGAAATGCAGTTACTTCAGCTTGTAGATCAGTATATACCTACATAACTGAGATGCAAGTAAGTCGGTATTAAAAAATCAACCTGTAGGACAAAACTCAAATAATCGAACAGCTTAACAATCAGTCATTCCAACCTTTTTACAAATCAAAACATACATATTTTTTACCATGCTGACTTATTTATAGGATTTATAATCAATTTTTTCCTAGTAATAAAACTATCTTTAACTAAACTAATGTTATTTTTGGAATCCCAAAAATAACAGATTAAGATATTGACACTCGATTTTTATCCATCTAGATTAATTATCAATATTTATTCAATACTTAATCTTAGAATTTATTTTGCAAGCATTTTTAAATGTTCTATGATGGGTATATAATAGCGAAATTAGAGCATCATTTACACAAATCAGCGTGACATAATTATGAGAGAACAAGTACAAGTTATTAAGCTTAGTGGTAATTTAAATGCCACAACTTCCCAAGAATTTCGACAAAACATCACTGATATTCTGGAGATTGGTGCGAAAATTGTTTTAGTTGATTTTAAAGATGTAACGTTTATGGATAGTTCAGGTTTGGGAGCTTTAGTATTAGCTTTTAAAACCTTGCGTGCAGCAGATACTAAGCTTGTTCTTTGCTCCATCAATGAGCAAGTTAGAATATTGTTTGAACTGACTAATATGGATAAAGTATTTGAAATATTCCCCAATCAAGACGCATTTAATCAGATTTTAGTTTCCAATACGTAATTAATCAAATTTAATTTGCAAAATAGATAAATCATCGTCAAAAGCATCTTTGGAGTTCAGAGCTATTAAATAACTCAGTACGCGATCGAGTTGACAATCAACAGGATGTTGTAAGCTAACCAGTAACTGAATAAAAGCATCCAAACTCCAAAGACTGCCATCTGATTTAGTGATTTCATAAGCGCCATCACTAAAAATGTAAAGGCTGCTGAGTGTTTCAATATTGCAAAATCCATCAATATATTTGGCTTCTGGAAACATCCCAACTGGCATACCGGGGGTTTTCAAGAGTTTAACTTCAGATTTTCTGGGAGATATACCTGTGATTAAAACTGCTGGCGGATGACCTGCACTAGCATAAACTAATTGGCGGTTGATTCGGTTATAAACTCCATACCAAATCGTAAAGTATTTGTCATTTTGATAATTCATCTGAAATGTATCATTCAAAGCCTTCAATACATCACTAGGTTGATAGTAATTTAGGCCTTTAAGCGCACGGGAACGTAGGAGATTCAGTACTGAAACTGAGGGAAGAGTAGCTTTGAGTCCATGTCCAGCAGTATCGAGTAAGTAAACTGCCAGATAATCTTCATCAAGCCAATAGTAGTCAAAACAGTCACCGCCGAGTTGTCGTGAGGGAATGAATCGGAAATCTATATTGAAGGGTTCAGTCATCGGAAGAGGCAGTAGCGATCGCACATATTCTGCTGCTTCTGACATTTCTGATTCTAAAAGTAACTTTTGAGCTTGCAAATCTCTACTCAATTGATGTAGGCGTAATCCTGCTCTTACCCGTGCTTGTAATTCATTATGCTCGATAGGTTTGGAGATAAAATCATCAGCGCCAGCATCTAGACCTTTGACGCAATCAGCAACTGAATCTAAGGATGTTAATAAAATAAAAAATGTGGTGAAAAATTTGGGATCTGTCTTAATGCGGTGGCAGACTTCCAGACCAGTTAAACCCGGCATGATCCAATCACAAATAATTAGTGCTGGACGGCAAGCTAGCGCTTTTTCGATTCCTTCCTCGCCGCTACTAGCAGTAACTACCTCATAACCCTGTTTTTCTAACATCCTTTTCAGAAGTATTTTTATGGAATAATCATCATCAATTATTAGTATTTGAAACATAGAAAGTTTTAGGAAATACTCATTAACAATTTGTTGCGGTAAAAATAGAAAATAAAAATATAGAGTGGGTTAATGAGTTAATAGTCGATGATATTTCCAAAAAATCAATTATCCGATCTTATGGGGTGAGCAACATGAGCGTCTTTGGCTAAAAATGGGGGAGATGCACACACCACAAGAAGTAGTTGAGTATTGTTTTAATTGGAAGTCTCTATATACAGAGATACTTACTAAATCATTTCCCTTTTTGCGTTGAATTCATTACTTTTTAATATCATGAAATATTATGGAGGTGCAAGAGGATTCACCCACAAGAGAATGGAACTTTTTAGCTGGTTCAAATCGCGGTATGCTTCCTGCTTGAACCATTGACCTAATGCATCAAAGGGGGTGAAAGATGTTCCAGTTTGCCATTTAATATCTTGACCTAGAGGTGTTGTGTGATTTCCTGGTAACGTTTGTGCTGTAACCATCTTATCAAAGCGTTCTTGTAAGATTTTGGTTAAAGCTGCTGATTGGTCGATGGTATCATTACTAAATTTTATTAATAAATTGCGCCGGATATTGTAACGCTCTTGGACAAGCTTGTTAGTTTCCAAAGGTGAGGGGGAAAACTCGATTTTCAAAGTAGAATTGAACTGTTCTACTAGGGGGATAGCTTCTTTGGCGGCGTAGTTGTTGAAGGATATTAAAATATTGCCTTCACGTTCTACTTGAAAAAGGCTACCAATTAGCAAGTGAAGCTTACAGCCCATACTGTGCCCAAGTCCGTAGATGGGGAAGTAAAGCTTGCGTAATGCCCCAGAATCATGTAAGCGTTCGAGGGTGCGGTCAAAGTTTAACAGCACGGATTTAGCGATCGCAGTATGATCCAATGTATTGACGAAAGGTGTAGCAATTACAACATAGCCTTTACTCGCCAGTTGTTCGAGTAACCAGCGATAAGTGATGTGCGGTGCAGTGGCGACAAATGCACCTCCTAAAAAATGAATGATACCTATGGGATTTCGGGGAATGATTACCCAGTTACCTCTGACTTCTTTCCAATCCATGCCAGTAAGCGATCGCTTTCTTGATATTCTTTATGTTAGACTGGCGATCGCAATCCTGGGAAGGATTATAGAAAAAGCCACCAACAATTCGTAATTACGCTATGCTTGAGGTCTGAATCCCCATCTATAATGGGGCAAGCTGAAGAGGTATTAACTCCGATTAGAGCAAAGCGGTAGCAATGAACGAGCGTCATTACGAACTACGAATTATTTTAACCCTGAGTCTGTAATCTTTTCATTTCATGTTGTACATCTAATGCAATCTGTAATGCTTCATTAAGTAACCTTCCATGTTCAGTAGCCTGTTCATTTACTTGCATGGCTGTTAAAGTTGCTAAATTATTGACGAATAACTCTGTATTACTAAGGATAAAATTCTTATTCTCTCTCAAAATCCTTTCTGTCTTCAGAGCACGAACTAAATCTGCTTTGGTAAGCTTAAGCGCTTTCAAAACACTCTCTCTTTCTTTGATAAGCACTTCTGGATTTCCAGCTTCTTCTATTTGGTCATTGATATCTATTGCTCTAATAACAGTATTATATCTTTCAACATCACTTAACAATATTTGCAAAGAATTGGTCATGTTAAGTTTGACATTTTTACTTCTACTTGTCCATACTAAATATAAGATAGTTTGCGTCAGACCACCAACCCAAACACCTAAGATAATTAATACTATCCAGGATGGAATTGTTATCCAGGATACAAATATTTTTAGAAAAATATCAAATAAAAGATAGCTAAAAACAAATGTAGCAAACCCAATAAAAACTACAGTTGCTCCTTCCGAGCTTTTAATTTTTTGGATGTATAGTTTTGCTAAATTCTTAAGAGGATTTGTAATGATTAAAAGTCGATCGTGGACAGGTAAATTAGTCAGTTTTTGCAGTTCATACTGACTGATTTCCAAGCCCTGTAAATCATCCCGCACAGTTTTTTAATCCTTGCCAGAATAGTTATTTAATCTAATATAGCAATCAAATTTCTGGAATGCTGGCATTTTGTCTAAACTTTTTTAAGTAAGTTAATACTTCTAGGCAATGTCAATAATTTTTGTACAATATGATACTTTTGATCGGATAACTATATATGAAAAGTTAGATCCCCGACTTCTCAAAGAAGTCGGGGATCTGAACACCGTGAATTTTCACAAATCAGATTTGTATAGTTAGAAATAACTGCGTCTCACCTTCCCTTTGGAGAAGATTGTTTGTGTTTTGAAACACTACGCTGAGAGTTTAAAAATGGCGGGATGGGACAGTCTAGACTCATAGCGATCGCTCTTAATAAATCTGCTTCTGACTGTGTAACTTTATTATCCAACAGTACCGTGTGAGCGCAAGCATCTACAATAGCTTGCTTAAGTTTAGGACTGGCAAGACGAAGCCGCTCAATACTCCTCTTTAGCTCAGTGAAATTACAGATAAGCGGTGTGCCTGGTTTTTCTTGCTCCCCGGCTTTGGGGAGTCGAAAAACTCCAGAACGAAAAGCATAGGCGATGTCTTCAATATGGGCATCTGGTTGAGAGTGCCCAACACGGGCAATTGCAGACAGTACTAATAGACTATCTGGCCAAATCTGTTCGATGGAGGTGAATTCTACCGTTGTAGTAGATGTGGGATTTATACTAGGTTGGAGGCGATACCAAAGTATTAACTGCAACACAAAATGCCACAGTGATAAACTGCCGGTAGCTACAACTAAACCGTGGATGCATTTGCAGAGCCTTTGGCATTCTTTGGCAGAATTTTGGCGTAAAACGGGTACTACCAAATCTACAAGTGGTAAACGAACTTTGGGATCTAACTGGCTAATTTCGCTACTCAATTCCAAAGTTTTCTCTACCAACTCAGTAGGCTGCACTTCGCGTAACCAAGCGATTTGACGTTTTTGGATCTCGATATTTTCAGCATCTAACGCTAACGCAAAAGCGATCGCCATTGCACTTTCTTGCTCCCGCACACCCAAACGCAGGGATTCTGGTAACTGCGATAACAGCCCTTGAGCATGGGCAAAATGCTCTGGTGTAACGCTTCCCACCTGGTTTATAACCTGTCCTGGTGTATCGCCCTCACCACCAGCAAAGCCCATTGTGAGAGATTCCTGGGAGGGGGAACGCATTTGATTGCGAGAGGGCATTGCTGCCAAATTGCTGACGTTCAAACCCCCAACGCGGCGGATACGTTCTGCTAAAGGTGGGTGGGTAGAAAACATACTGTCCCAGAAAGAGGGGTTAAGAGCATTGCCAAAAAACATGTGGCTAGCGGCTTCTGCTCCGGGCGATATCAAGCGTGAATCCATTTGTTGGAGTTTTTGGAAAACTCCGTTAAGTCCGTTGGGGTTGCGAGTGAACTGTACAGCAGAAGCATCGGCGAGAAATTCGCGTTGGCGAGAGACGGCGGCTTTAATTAATCGTCCACAGAGTAATCCGATACCGCCAATTGCCATCAGTGCTAAACCAAAAGCCCAGATAGGCAAACCCTTATCTTCTTTTCCGAAGCGAAAATCACCGCGAATGCGCCATAGCAATTC